>DATIQP010000358.1:0-2773 GCA_035470765.1 Polyangiaceae bacterium
ACCGTCAACTCGAGTCGAGGGCATGTGCGTCCAGGATGAGCAGATACGGTTTGGTCATCATGGGCGGGCTTGCGCCGATCGCGTGCGGCGACATGCTCGTCGCAACCGACGGCGGGTTGGACCCCGGTCCCGCGGATGCGCCGACCAATGGAAGCACGGACGCTCCCGTCTTCGATGCGATTGGCGACACGATGCTCGATGGCGACGACGCGGGAGACTCCTCCGGTCTCCAGATCGCGGTGCGCTGTGGAACGAAACAGGATTGCACTGATGACGCGAGCACGCCCATCTGCTGCGCAACGCTGAGTCTCGCCTCGAGTTGCGCGCTGCAGAAGATTTCGGCCACCTGCGCGAGCCCAGCTTCGTGCCCGACTACACTCCAACCTTTCTGCGGTGGAGATGAAGTGGTTCGCCTTTGCGAGAGCAACGCAACTTGCACCGAACCGAGCTTCGACAAGTGCTGCACGTTTCCGTTTCAGGCGGCTCAGGGCGGGGCCTATTCGCTCGTGATGTGCGCGAGCCAGCAGATGGCCAACGCGGCCGACGCCTCCTGCCTGCCCTGAGCACGCGCGACGAATTACGCCGGACGCACGGGGTTGGCGGCGAGCTCGCCGACGACGGTAGACCACTCGCGGACCCGATGGCTGCGGACCAGCCCGTGGATGACGTAGGGATCCGCGCGCGCGAACGCCTCGGCGACCTCCGGGGTCTCGCCGCGAAAGACCAGGATCGCGGTGTCGGCGGGCGAGAGGGCGCCGCCGAGCACGAGCTCGCCGCGGTCGGCCGCGGCCCACGCGAGCCGGAGGTGCTCGTCGCGGTACTGCCCGCGCCGCTCGAGGTAGTCGCTGACGAGATCGTAGAAGAGGGCGAAGTGTTTCATGCGTGAGGCGCCTTGCTCCGCGGGAGCATACCGCAGCTGGGCCTCGCCATCGCAGGCCCCGCGCCCTCGGCACGTCCGCGCCCGCCGGCATTTGCGATACACTTCTCTCTCATGGGCCATCCTTTCTTCTTGCGCCTCGGCGTGGCGATCGGCCTCGCCTCGGGCCTCGCCCTCGGGTGCGCGAACGGCCAGGTGATCCCCACCGGCGACGCGGGCATCGACGCCGCCCCGCCTCCCGACGCGGGCGCGGACGCGCCCAGCACGTGCAGCGACAAGGTGAAGGACGGCACCGAGACCGACGTGGACTGCGGCGGGGCCTGCGCGAAGTGCGCCAACGGCCTGCACTGCAGCCAGCCGATGGACTGCAAGGACGTGGTCTGCACGAACGGGATCTGCGGCGCGTGCGGCCCCAACACGGTGTGTCCGATCGGCCAGACGTGCATCGCCGGCTTCTGCGCCGCCTGCGAGACGAACGCCGACTGCAACGGACAGATCTGCAACGCCGGCTCGTGCGTGCCGTGCACGCTCAGCTCGGAGTGCGCCAGCGGCGAGGTGTGCAACTACGGGACGTGCACCGCCGGCACCCAGGTCTCCATGTACCAGTGCCCCGGCATGGTGAGCCTCGGCGGCGGGGCGTGGGGCTTCTACGGCTGCCAGAACCAGCTCACCAACACGCCGACCTGCTACGAGATCGAGTCGCCGACGACGCAGACCTTCAACTGTACCTACACCGGCAAGCTCGACCTGGTCACCTCCAGCGCGCCCGCGCCGCCGGGGACCACGGCGGTGCCGATGTACCAGTGCCCCGGGCCGGTGAGCCTCGGCGGCGGCTCGTGGGGCTTCTACGGCTGCCAGAGCCAGATCACCAACACGCCGACCTGCTACGAGATCGAGTACCCGACGACCAAGACCTTCAACTGCACGCCGGTCGGCACGATGATGCTCGCCTCGACGCCGCCGGCGGCGCCGCCGGGCGGCAAGAGCGTGCCCATGTACCAGTGCCCGGCCTCCGTCTCCCTCGGCGGCGGCGCGTGGGGCTACTACGGGTGCCAGAGCCAGATCACGAACACCTCGACGTGCCTGGAGATCGAGTCGCCGACGACGCAGACGTTCAACTGCACGGCGGTCGGCGGCATCCCCCTCGAGCCCTGACGGCCAGATGCTACAAAGAGAGACCATGGCAGCACCGCGTTGGCTCGTCCTCCTTCTGGCGCTCGGCCTCGGCTGCGGAGGGGGCGCGCACGACGCGAACAGCGCGAGCGCCGCGGCGTCGAGCTCCTCCGCGAGCACCGGTCGCGGCGAGGCGGCCCTCGCGAACGCGGTGGCCGAGCGCGACCGGGCCGAGGACGCGGCGATCTCCGCCTGGTACGACCCGCAGCTCCTGACCGGGGACGTGCGGCCCGACGTCCTGCGCGGGCTCGAGGCCACCGCCGGGCCGCTCGATCAGCTGCCCCTCTACGACTTCGACCTCGACATCGCGCCCGACGCCAAGAGCTTCCGGCTCGACGAGCGGGTGTATTTCCAGAACCGCTCGAACGCCGCCCTCCGCGATCTCATGTTCCGCGTGTACGCGAACACCCCGCACGACGGCGACGCGCCCGAGAAGCTGGTGCGCGGGCATTGCGTGCAGACTGCATGCACCGTCGAGGCCGCGGGCCGCGACGCCATCGTCGTCCACCCCGCCAAGCCGATCCTCCCCGGCGCGCGCCTGCGCGTCGTGCTCCACCTCGAGGGGACGCTCAAGACGATCGACGCGAGCCGCACGACGATGATGGCGGCCGCGACGAGCTCGCTCAAGACCATGATGGGCGGCGAGAACGGCGAGAGCGCGAGCACCGACTACGGCCTGCTCGGCGCCGGCGACGACATCCTCTCGTTCGGCAACTTCTACCC
>DATIQP010000359.1:0-6605 GCA_035470765.1 Polyangiaceae bacterium
ATCTTCCGGAGTGCCGCATCGACGACCGCGCGCTGCAGCTCGCCGTTATCAACCTCATCGACAACGCCATCAAATACGGCAAGCCAGGCGGAGAGCCCACGGACGCGGTGGTGCGCATCACGGCCGAGCACGCGGACGGAACCGTCGCGATTCGCGTCCGAGATCAAGGACCCGGCATCGCGCCCGCCGAGCGGGAGCGCATCTTCGAGCGCTTCGTTCGCGGCACGAAAACCGCCGACAAAGACGGCGTTCCCGTGCGCGGGAGCGGCATCGGTCTCGCGCTCGTGAAGCACATCGCCGAGAGCCACGGCGGGACCGCGCGCGTCGAGAGCGTGCTCGGCAAGGGCAGCACGTTCGTCCTCACCATCCCGTGCGCCGGTCATTCCGAAAAGGCGATGGCCATTGACGGGAAAAACGCGCAAGATATCGTGTAGGCAGAGGCGCGCTGCTCCCCGCAGCGTTCAACTCGACTCAATTTCAAGAAGAAAAGGTTTGGCAAGGTTTCATCATCATGGGGAATGACGACGCGAAGCTGTTCGTGGCAGGGCTGCCCGACAGCATCTCGGAAGACGTACTCAAGCAACTCTTCGAGGCGACCGGCGGTACGGTCGTCCAGGTGAGCCTCCCGAAGGATCGGGCGACCGGTCGCCCACGCGGGTTCGGCTTCGTGACGATGTCGAGCGCTGCTCAGGCGCAGACCGCTCGCGACGCTCTCGACGGCTCACTCCAGGCAGGCCGCTCCATCTCGGTTCGTCCGTTCCAGGCCGAGCCGCCGCGTCGTGGCGAGGGCGGTCCACCCGGCCCTGGCGGTCCATCGTCGCGCCCCCCACGCACCGGAGGCCCCGGAGGTCCGGGCGCTCCGGATCGGACGCTCTACGTCGGCAACCTTCCCTACGATTGCACGCAGCCCGAGCTCGAGACGCTGATCAACACCGCCACCGGCGGCAACGGTCAGGTCGTGCGCGTCCATCTGCCGATGGACCCGGACGGCCGCAAGCGCGGGTTCGGCTTCGTGACGATGTCGAGCGCGGAGACGGCGAAGTCCGCTGCGGAAGCGCTGAAGAGCGCGGATCTTCGCGGCCGGCGTCTCATCGTCAACCTCGCGCACCCGAAGGGCGAGCGGCCGGCGGGCGGTGGCTACGCCGGTGGCGGCGGCGGCGGCTACAGCGGCGGCGGCGGCTACAGCGGCGGCGGCGGCGGCGGGGGAGGCTTTGGTGCTCCGCCTCCCCAGGCGCAGCAGCGTCGCACGTTCGACAGCGACCGCCGGCGCAAGCAGCACGCGGGCGGCACGGAAGACGGCCCGCCGCGCAAGCAGGGCGGCAAGGGCAAGGCGGAGCCCGAGGACGATCGCTGGGATCGTCGCGACTGGGGCGACGACGACTGAGAGCCCCTATTTCTTCGGCTGCGGGGGCTCGTGGATGACGACGCGGGTGCCCGCGTGCGTCGCCGTCTGAAAGACGCCGTGCCAGCCCGTGGGCAGGCGCGGCTCCGTCCAGAAGAAGAGCTCGTGCGCGTCCGTCGGCGAGAGGTTGACGCAGCCGTGGCTGCGCGTGGTGCCGAACAGGTTGTGCCAGAAGGCACCGTGCAGCGCGTAGCTGCCCTGGAAGTACATCACCCACGGCACGTCTTCGATCGAGTACGGCCCGTCCGAGGCGACGTCGCCGTCCATCGTCACCGAGACGTGCTTCTCGTAGATGCGGAACGTGCCCGTCGGTGTCGGACGGTTGTGCTCCGGATCCCACGGCACGTCGCGGCCGGAGGAGACGCGAGTCGCGTACACCGGGCGCTTCCCCTCGAACGCGACGAGCATCTGCTGCTTCAGGTCGACGTCGATCCACTTCTCTCCGTCCGCTAGGTCGCTCGGCGGCTCCGGGTGCGCGAGCAGCAAGTCGGCGAGGCGCACCCAGAAGCCTGCCGTCGTCGCCTGGTAGGCGACCCCGCCGTCGGTCTCCGGCTCGCCCGCGAGCTCGAGCGCGGTCCACTTGGGCAGCGGGAGGCCGTAGTATGCGAGCTTGTCCTTGTCGTTCTTGCGATAGCGGACCGCGTAGTCCGTCTTGACGAGCGCGGCGGTGCCGTTGCCGGCGGTCTCGCCGCCGTCGGCCTCGCTCCCGACGCCGCCGTCACGTGGAGCGGCGTCCGCGGTGAGCACCCACGAGCCGTGGAAGCTCGGCTTCCAGCCCTGGAGCATCAGCCGCTCGTAGGGGACGGCGAAGCCCTCCGCGGTCCTCCACCAGCGCGCCTTCGCCGCGCGGAAGTCGCGGTCGAGCGCGACGTAGAAGCCCTTCATCATCTTGCGTGCGAGCACGCCGCGGCCCTTCAGATCGCCCAGCTTCACGATGCCGGCGTCCTTCGGCTCCTTCGGCGCGCCGGCGTCCTCGGGGTCGTCCGCGACGCCGGCGTCCTCGGCGTCCGAGGCGGGCGGGGGAGGCGCGAGCCAGGGTTCGTATTTGAGGCGATCGGCGTGCGCGAGGACTCGGCGGTAGACCGGCGTGTCGTTGCCGAGCGAGAAGCCGTACCGGTAGGGCATCGAGGCGGCGAGGTTCGGCGGGTTCGCGGCGAACTTCACCGCCGGATCCTTCGGGTCGAGCGAGGCGTACTTGCCGCAGACGAAGCCGCCGTCGAGCAGCTCGAACCAGCCGTCCGGGCACGCGTCGTTCACGATGCGCTCCGGGAAGACGGGCACGTGCGACCCGTGCCGCAAATAGCCGAGGCGATAGACGTCGGGCGACGGCGCGACGCCGGCGTCGGCGTCCGGGGGCCACGCCGGCACGTTCATCACCGACGTGCGAATGGAGCTCGCGTACAGCTCGGGGCCTTTCCAGGTGCCCGCGTCGAGGTCGGTGCGCGCTTGCTCGATGCGTTGGGCGCGCTCGGCGGCTGCCTGTGCGTCGAGGTCCACCACGTCGGCGGGGCCATCCACGATCGGGCCGGCGTCGCCGGCGTCGGCGGCATCGTGGCCCTTGCCGCACGCCGAGAGGAGCAGGACGAGCGCGGCAAAGCGACGGAAACGCACCCGCCCGATCTAGGCCCGTCATCTCCCACGATCAACGGCTTCGGAAACGAAGGCGGCCCCGGCGCCGGACGCTTGACAGCGAATGGAATCTCGGTAGGCTCCGCCGCCCCTCCTTCACGAGAGCACCGCCACAATGCGCGACCTCATCAAGATGACCTGCGGCAACTGCGGCCGCGCCAACTACACCACGACGAAGAACAAGCGGACCATGTCCGAGAAGTTCGAGATCAAAAAGTTCTGCCCCGCGTGCCGGAAGCACCATCCGCACAAAGAGGGCAAGATCTCGAAGGGTTGATCGGCCAGGCGAGCAGGGAGCGAATGCTCGATTCGAGCATCCCGGTGGCCGTCTGCTGTTCATGCGTTCTGTAGTCCGGGTGCCTCAGGTAGACACCGCCGGCTTGGCTTGCTAGAAGCGGCTGCTCCCAGCGCCTGCACGACACTCCTCCCAATCCGGGACCCGAGGGCTGGAGCCCTCGGCGAAACCGTCGGCGCAGCTCCGCTGAAGCGAACTTTCCCCGATGGTTTTTGACTGGTTGAGCGGCCTTTTTTCCAACGATCTCGCGATCGATCTCGGGACGGCCAACACGCTCATCTACGTCAAGGGCAAGGGGATCGTCTCCTGCGAGCCGTCGGTCGTGGCCGTCCAGCGCGACGTGCGCGGAGGCAACAAGGTGCTCGCCGTCGGCCGTGAGGCCAAGGAGATGCTCGGCCGCACTCCCGGCAACATCCGCGCGGTGCGCCCCCTGCGAGACGGCGTCATCGCGGACTTCGAGATCACCGAGGCGATGCTCCGCTACTTCATCGCCCGCGCCCACAACCGGCGCACGCTGGTGAAGCCCCGCATCATCATCTGCGTACCGTTCGGCATCACCGAGGTCGAGAAGCGGGCCGTCAAGGAGAGCGCCGAGAGCGCCGGCGCGCGCGAGGTCTACCTGATCGAGGAGCCGATGGCGGCCGCGATCGGCGCCGGGCTTCCCATCACCGAGCCGAGCGGCAACATGGTCGTCGACATCGGCGGCGGCACCACCGAGGTCGCCGTCATCTCGCTCGCCGGCATCGTCTACTCGCAGAGCGTGCGCGTCGGCGGCGACAAGATGGACGACGCCATCCAGGCGTACCTCAAGCGCAAGTACAACCTCGCCATCGGCGAGCAGACGGCCGAGCGCATCAAGATGCAGATCGGCAACGCCTACCCGCTCGAGTCGCAGCTGACGGCCGAGGTCAAGGGGCGCGATTTGGTGGCGGGCGTCCCGAAGACCGTCGTCGTCAACTCGGACGAGATCCGCGAAGCGCTGATGGAGCCGCTCAACTCGATCGTCGAGGCGGTGCTCCTCGCTCTCGAGAAGACGCCCCCGGAGCTGGCGGCCGACATCGTCGACAAGGGCGTCGTGCTCACCGGCGGCGGTGCGTTGCTGAAGAACCTGGATGTGCTCCTGCGCGAAGAGACCGGCCTCCCCGTGATGGTCTGCGACGACCCGATCAGCGCGGTCGTCCTCGGCAGCGGCAAGACGCTCGACCACATGGAACTGCTCAAGGAGGTCACGATCGGCTAGCCACCCGGTCGTGACGAGCAGCACCCATGTCACCGCTCAAACGATACAGGGACGCGGCCATCGTTGCCGTGCTCCTGGCCGTGCCGTTTTTCATCCTTCGCGCGAACATGCGCAAGCCGGAGAACCTCAACGCCCTCGACCGGACGCTCCTGCGGGTGTCGGCGCCGATCGAGTACGGGGCGGCGACGATGTCGCGCGGGGTCTCGAGCCTGATCTCGGACTACGCCTACCTGGTCGACGTCAAGCAGGACAACCAGCGGCTCTCGTACGACAACGCGCGCCTGCGCGAGAACGTGCACCGGCTCGAGCAGGCCGAGTCCGAGAACCAGCAGCTCCGGCGACTGCTCCAGCTCCGAGACAACACCCCGGGCGAGACGATCAGCGCGCTCGTCGTCGGCAAGGACTTCAACGAGTTCTTCCGCGTGACGCGCGTGGTGCTCGACCGCGGCTCGCGCGACGTGCGCCCGAACATGCCCGTCATCTCCCCGGACGGTGTGGTCGGCGTGGTCCTGCACGTCTCGGGCGACGAGGCCGACGTGCAGCTCGCGGTCGACTCGTCGTTCGTGGTCGATGTCGAGGACGAGCGCACAAGGGCCCGAGGCTTCGTGCGCGGCACCGGGGACGCGTCGCGCCACTACTGCCACGTCGAGGCCGTCGACTCCCGCGACGAGGTCGAGATCGGCGATCTGCTCGTGACGAGCGGCAAGGGGATGCGCTTCCCCCACGGGATGCCCGTCGCGCGCGTCACCAAGGTCGTCAAGCGCGAGCTCGGTCGCGCGCAGGAGGTCGAGGCCATGCCGACGGTCGACTTCGCGCGGCTCGACTCGGTGCTGATCCTCCTGACGCCGCCCGGCGAGCGGGAGGCCGCGGGCGACACCCCCAAGAAGGGGAAGCCCTGATGCGGAGCGCCGCGTTCATCGGGGTGGGCCTCCTGCTCACCCTTCTGCAGTCGAACCTGTTCCGCCTCCTCGATCACGTCCACGTGCCCGGGCTCATGCCCTCGCTCGTCTTGCCGATCGTGGTCTTCATGGGCGTCTCGGAGTACCCGCTCACTCGCGGGGCCTGGGTGGCGTTCTTCCTCGGCTACGCCACGGACCTCATCGGTATCGCGCCCATCGGGCTGTACACGTTCGTGTACGTGGCCCTGTTCGTCCTGGCGCGCGCGGCAGGCGCGCGACTCGCCGCGCAGACGGCGGCGATGCAGCTCGTGCTCGGTCTGGGCTTCGCCTTCGTGCAGAGCCTGATGATCCTCGTGCTGCTCGCGATCTTCGGCAAGGACCCGTACGTGCCGCGCGCCCTGTATCGGCTGGCGCTGCCGCACGTGCTCGCGACGGGCGTCGTCTCGCCGCTGCTCTTCCGCCTCGCGCGTCGCGTCCACGTGGCCACGCAGCGCGGCGAGGCCATGGGGCGGCCATGAACCGTCGGACGGCGACGAAGTCGACGGCCGAGTTCGATGGCAACCGACCGAAGGGTGGGCAGCCATGAGCAACCTCCTCGTGCCGCGCGAGGGCGCCTCCGAGTTCCGCAAGCGCTACAAGTGGTTCGCCCTGGCGGTCATCCTCGCCTTCGGCGTCGTCACGGCGCGCCTGTTCCAGCTGCAGCTGCTCCAGGGCGCGGACTATGCGGCCATCGCACACAAGAACATCGTCCGCCGCTTCCCCGTCCCGACCATCCGCGGCGTCATCCTCGACTCGCAGGGCCACGTCCTCGCGTCGAGCCGCCCGTCGTCGAACGTCACCGTGGTGCCCGGCCGCGCCATGCCGAGCGCGGTCGCGGGGCGCCGGCCGCCGTCGGTGGCCGATGCCGTCGACACGTGGAGCAAGCTCGCCGAGCGGCTCCGCATGAACCCCGACGAGCGCGCGCGCTTCGAGGCGCGCCTGAGGGCCGCCTGCGAGACGACGTCGTGGCAAGACTCGCCCGAGGAGCGAAGGCGCAGCCCCTGCTGGCGGCCCATGCTCGTGCGCGAGGATCTCTCGCGCGATCTCGAGGCGCAGCTCAAGGAGCACGCGAGCGAGCTCGTCGGCGCCGACGTCGTGACG
>DATIQP010000360.1:0-8507 GCA_035470765.1 Polyangiaceae bacterium
CGCGAGCTTGCGGAAGCGCTTCTCGTTCATCGCCTGGTGCACCTTGCCGCTCGCCGACGGGTTGCCCTGCTCGTTGTGCTCGATGCCGGCGCCCTGGTAGTTGCCGCCCTTCATGCCGGGGTGGCTGAGCGGGCTGATGCCGTCCTCCGTCAGGCGGAAGCGCGCGTACTCGGTGAGCTCGGCCTGCGTCGGCTCGCGCCGCTTCTCGACGTGGAAGCGCGACGGATCGATCGGGTCCACCGTCTCCTTGCGCTGCGCGACCTCCTGGTCGGAGAGGATGATGACCGGCGTCTGGTAGCGCTCGGCCATGTTGAAAGCCTCGATGGTCACGTCGGGCGTATCGGCCACGCTCGTCGGCGCGAGCACGGGGCGGAGCACGTCGCCGTGCGCGGAGAACGCCGCCGCGAACAGGTCCGACTGCTCGGGCTTGGTGGGCAAACCGGTCGACGGGCCGCCGCGCTGCACGTCGAGGATGACGAGCGGCAGCTCCGCGATGCTCGCGAGCCCGAGGATCTCGGTCTTGAGCGCCAGGCCAGGCCCGCTCGTCGCGGTCATCGCCTTCTTGCCCGCGAACGACGCGCCGAGCGCGGCGCCGATGCCCGCGATCTCGTCCTCGGCCTGGATGAGCGCCCCGCCGTACTTCCAGAGCTCGCGGCCGAGGTACTGCATCACCTCGCTCGAGGGCGTGATCGGGTAGCCGCCGAAGAACTCGCACCCGGCGAACAGGGCGGCCGCCGCGCAGATGTCGTTGCCGTCGGTCAGCATCTTGGCGCCGGGCTTCTCGGGCTTCTCCATCGAGCGCGGCGTCTTCAGCGGGTGCTCTCGGGCGAACTGCTCGCCCAGCGCGAAGGCCCGTTCGTTCGCGGCGACGAGCTCGGCGCCCTTCTTGGCGAACTTCTTCGCCAGCCCGCGCAGGATCGACTCGCGCGCGATGCCGAACCAGCCGGCGATGAGCCCGAGCACGACCGTGTTCTTGGCCTTGTCGGTGCCGGCCCCTTGCTTGGCCAGATCGCCGATGGGCACCGCGAACACCTCCCGGGGCGTCACGCCCACGAGCGGCAGCGCGTCGGGAGCGACCCCGGTCTTGGACTCGTAGAGGACGACCGTGTCGCCCGAGACGGGCAGCTCGGAGCCGAACTTGAGGAAGTCTTCCCAGTTCAGGGCAACGGCTACGTCGAGCGAGCCGCCTTGGTTGTGCACACGGTGAGTCGAAAGCCGCACCCGGCACGAGGACTCTCCGCCCCGGACCTGCGAGCCGAAGCTCTTGGTCATGAGCGCGTGGTAGCCCTCGTAGGCCGCGGCGGCGATCAGGCTCTCACCGGCGCTGACAATGCCGTCTCCTCCGGAGCCGGCCATACCGATGACGAGATCGTCCATCGGGTCGCACTTAGCAACTAACGCGCCTCTGGTTTTGCGCGGGTTAATGCGTTTCCGGCACGCCCTGCGCCGCAAGCCGTGCGCCTGGGCGCAAAGCCCGCGTGTGTTCCCTCCGGTCGCGCCATGGACCGATTGATGCTCCCAGCACCGGCGTGGCGACGCCCTCACCTTGAAAGGAGGCTGAGCCATGACGAGTCGAGATGGTGGTCTTGGAGTGTTTGGCGTGGCCCTCGTCGCGCTGTCCCTCGTCGCGTGCGGCTCGCACACGCAAGCAAACCCCGATGGCGGCGACGCCGCCGGCCCGGTCGACGACTCCGGCACGCCCGCGGCGTGCCTGGAGGCCGGCCCGGTCGACGACTCCGGCAACGCCTCGTCGCCTTCCGGCACGCAGCTTCAAGCCGGTGCGGCGCTTTCGGTGCGCGGCGTGACGAGCGACGGCTACCTCATCTATTCGGACGACGACGCGCTGACCTTGCACGCCCTCGCGCTCGCGGGCGGACAGCCCCAGGACCTCGGCGCCCTCGGCGCCAAGTTCTGGGTCAACGTCGTCGGCGACGTGGTCTTCTCCTGGTCGAACGTCACGGGCGACGTGGGCGCGCTCGGCGTGTGGTCGGCCAAGACCGGCCTGCACGCCATCTCGCCCGCGTCGGTCGGCATCGTCGCCACCGCCTCGGGCGACCAGATCCTCTACACCGACCACGTCGGCGCCAACGGGACCGGCGACGTCTACCTCGCGAACGTCGACGGCTCGGGCGCGGTCAAGCTGCTCTCGGGCGTGTACGTCGACCCGTGCTTCCCGCAGATGGGCTTCGCCGGCTCGACCGCGGTCGTGTCGTACTGCCCGGTGGCGCCGCCGCAGAGTGGCGCCCCGAACGCCATCGTCAGCTCGTTCGCCTCGCCTGCGTTCGCGCGCGTGGACCTGGCGACCAACGCAATCAACTACTGGTCGACCGACGGCACGCACGTGCTCACGTCGCTGGCCAACGGCATCATCGTCGTCCCCATCGGAGGAGGTGCCCCGATGACCCTCGACGCCAACGGCTTTCTGGGCACGTTCGGCGACAACGGGCAGGCCGTCTTCTACAGCACGCACTCGGGCGCCTTCCGCCGCTCGCCACCGACCACGCCCTCGCCGGTCACGCTCGTGCCGAGCGGCTTCGGCGGCCCGTGGGGCATGTCGCCGGACCAGAAGTGGTTGCTCTACTTCTCGAACTTCGGCGCCGGCGGCACCGACATCTACCTGACGTCCGCCGCGGCGCCGTCGACCATCACCACGCTCTGGCCGGCGGCGACCGGCGCGGTCGTCGGCGACGCCTTCACCGCCGACTCGAGCCACGCGCTGTACATTACCAGCATGGACCCGTGCATCTCGAGCGGGACGCTCCACGCGACCGTCCCGGGCGGCAGCGACGCGGTCCTCGGGCAAGGCGTCTTCGCCGAGCACGCGATCGGCGGCGCGCGCGTCGTGTTCTCCGACGCCTACGCGATCACCGGCGGCCTGCGATTCGGCCGCGCCGACATCGAGCTGGTGGACCTCGCGCAGAGCCCCACGCCGACGAAGCTGGTCTCGCGCGCGGACGTGGTGTTCGGCTTGTCGCCGGCCGCGGACCAGCTCATCTATTCGTGGTCCGTGCGCTCGGCGGAGGCGGGGATCTACGTGGTGCCGGTAAAATAGGGGAGAGCGCCAAGGGGAGCCCCCCTATTTTCTTCTCTCCCTCTCTTCCCGTATGCTCGACCGTTAATCACGTGCGCTTGAGCAGATCGAAACGGGCTTACCTTCTCGCGGCACTCTTCCTCGCGGCGGTCGCCCTGCTCGTCGTGGCGTGCGGCTTCGACCAGTCGGGGCTGCCCGGCACCTCGGCGATGTGCACCAGCGGGCAGGTGCTCTGCAACGGCGCCTGCACTGATTTGTCACGCGATCCGGGCAGCTGCGGCTCCTGCGGGAACGTGTGCGGCCTGGGCCAGCTCTGCTCGCAGGGGAAGTGCGCGACCAGCTGCGGCGGCGGCACCACCCAGTGCGGGAACCTCTGCGTCGAGACGTCGAGCGATCCGAACAACTGCGGCGCCTGCGGAGGCTACTGCGGCCTCGGGACGTTCTGCCTGCAGGGCAAGTGCACCTCGACGTGCGGGCAAGGTCAGACGCTTTGCACGCCCGACGGCGGCTCGCCCTTCTGCGCCACCACCGACACGGACAACCAGAACTGCGGCACCTGCGGCACCGTGTGCGGCAATGGCAAGCTCTGCTCCGGCGGGCAGTGCGGCACGACGTGCGGCGGCGGCACGACGCTCTGCACGCCCGACGCCGGCCCGCCCTACTGCGCCAACACCAAGACCGAGAGCCAGAACTGCGGCTCGTGCGGCCACGTGTGCGGCGCGCAGCAGGTCTGCTCCAACGGCACCTGCACGAGCGCGTGCAGCACGGGCCAGACGCTCTGCACGCCCGACGCCGGTCCGCCGTACTGCGCCAACACCAGCACCGACAACGCCAACTGCGGCACGTGCGGCACCAGCTGCGGTCCGCTCCAGGTCTGCGTCAACAAGGTCTGCACCAACGCCTGCGCCACCGGCCAGACCTTCTGCCCGAACGGCGGCAACCCCTACTGCGCCAACACCAGCACCGACAACGCCAACTGCGGGACGTGCGGGAAGACGTGCACCGCGCCGCTGGTGTGCTCGGGCGGCAACTGCGTGAACAGCTGCATCACGGGCCAGACCTTCTGCCAGCCCGACGCGGGCACGCCGTACTGCGCCAACACCTCCGCGGACAACGCCAACTGCGGCTCGTGCGGGAACAGCTGCGGCCCGCTGCAGGTCTGCGTCAACAAGGTCTGCACCAACAACTGCGCCACCGGCCAGACCTTCTGCCCGAACAGCGGCAACCCGTACTGCGCCAACACCAACACCGACAACGCCAACTGCGGCGGCTGCGGGCTCCCGTGCGCGGCGCCGCTCGTGTGCTCGGGCGGCAAGTGCGTGAGCAACTGCAGCGGCGGGCAGGCGTTCTGCCAGCCCGACGCCGGCCAGCCTTACTGCGCCGACACGACCAGCGACAACGCCAACTGCGGCGCCTGCGGGACTTCGTGCGGCTCGGGGACGCCGACGTGCTGCGGCAGCGCGTGCGTCAACGTGCAGACCGATCCGAGCAACTGCGGCTACTGCGGGCACAACTGCCTGCTCACCGACGCGGGCACGACGTGCGTCAACGGCGCTTGCCTGTGACTGTCAGGCGTGCGCGGGCGCGGCTTCGCGCGACGGCGGAGTCGGCCTCGGCTCCAGGGGACGGATCCGGCGGACGAACGCACCGACGATGCCGGGGAGATCGTCGTTCTTCAGGTCGCTCTCGGTGATGGCGAGCGTCGCGACCGCGCCCTTGCCACAAATCCGTTCCATCTGACGGAAGGCTCGGCGGCTGCCGAAGCCCCCCAGGGTGCAGAAGAACGCCACACGGGGCAGCTCGTCGGCGTGCTCCTCGAGGAATGTGCGGACCGGCGTCGCGAGAGAGAGGCGCCACACCGGCGTGCCGATGAAGACCATGTCGAAGTCGCTCAGCTTGCTGACGATGGGGTTGAGCTTCGCGCGGCGGTGGCGGATCACGTCGCGGCCCGAGCGGAGGTAGCCGAGAATGCCGCGGCGATTCGCGCGGTCGGTGATCTCCTCGAGCTCGCCGTTGAGCTCGTCCGCGAGTTGCTGCGCCACCAGGCGCGTGTTGCCGGTGCGGGAGTAGTAAAGGACGAGGGCTTTCATGGTGAATGGAAGAGAGGCAAGCCGCGCACCACGCCGGCCCAGCAGCGCGCCTCGCGACGGCTTTACTTCTGCAGCACGATGGGCGCGCTCTCGAGCAGCGAGCCGTCGGCCTTGTAGCCCTGGATGGTGAACGTGTGCGCCGTCACGTCGATGACCGCGAGGCTGAGCCCCGCGTAGTAGACGAGGGTCCACGGGTTGGGCGTCGGCGTCGGCGGATCGTAGAGCGCGCCCGCGCCGCCCACGGTCAGGTAGCGGATGCCGCCCGCGTCGGGCGCGACGATGCCGCCGTCGCCGAGGATGGGCAGCGTCGACTCGTAGTGGTGCGAGTGGCCGTTGAAGTCCACGTCGACATGGTGCTTCTCGAAGAGACTCTGCCACGCCCCGCGCACGTTGAGGAAGCTGCCCTGCTGCGGATCGCTCGAGAACATCGGCCGGTGGTGGCTCGTCACGATCCACGTCGGCGGAACGGGCCGCTGCTCGGCCGCGGTGAGGTCGGCGTCGAGGAAGCTCGCCTGGCGCCCGGTCAGGTCCGTGTCGCCGGCCGTGGGCGAGTCGTTCAGGACGACGAAGTGCACGTTGCCGAAGTCGAAGCTGTAGATCTCCTCGCCGCCGGGAAGCGCGAAGAGGGCGAAGTAGTCGACCGCCATCTCCTCGTGGTTGCCGTGCACCGTCATCGTCGGCACGCTCGCGAGCGTCGGCCCGCCGGCGGCGAACCACTGCTCCCAGTCGGACTGGTACGTCCCCTGATGGATCATGTCGCCGGTGAAGAGGGTGAACGCCGGCGAGTACGCGCTCACCGTGGCCTGCAGCTGCGCGTAGAGCGAGTAGAAGAAGTTGGAGTCGCCCATCGCGATGAAGCGGAACGCTTGCGCCGACCCGATCGTCGGACCAGTGGTGATCGGGTAGACGTTGCCGTACCAGCCGTCGCCGCCCACCGCGAAGTAGTAGGTGTGGTCCGGCTGAAGGCCGCACACGTGCACCTCGTGCACCAGCAGCGGGTAGTCGAGGTGGTCGATGGGATCGGGCGGGTTGGCGAAGGTCACGCCCTGCACGAAGTGATCGAGCTTGGTGGGCGAGTCGCCGTACGCCACGAACGTCGCCTTGGTGTCCGCGTCCGTCTCCCAGATGGCCGCGAACGAGCTCGACGGGTCGAAGCGGAAGCTCGTGTGGACGCCGTGCGGCGACTTGTCGGTCGCGCCGTAGCTGTCGGTGCCCCACGCCGCCCCCGTCACTCCCTGCGCGACGGGCACCGTGCCCGGGCATCCCGCGGGCTGCCACGTGTCGCCGATCGCACCGCTCTGGAGCGCGCCCGCGAGCCCGCCGTTCGGCCCGCTGTGATCGATGACCGGCGAGCTCGCGCCGAGATCGCCCGGCCGGCCCGTGAAGGCGGCCGCGTCCGGCTGGCTCGGGGAGGAGTGCCCGCAACCCGCGGCGAGCAGGGCCGCGAGCGCGCAAAGCGAGGTGCGCACGACGCTCAGGGTAGCATGATGAGGAGGGAGGGTGGCCCCCCCTGGCTCGTGCTCGGCGGCGTGCTCGCGTCGCCCCGCGTCAACGGCGGCGACCTCGCGACGCTGCGCGCGTCCGCCTGCGCGCGAGCCTCCCCCCCTGGGCGTCGGCCCCGGGGCAGCGCGCGACAACCTCGCCGCCGCCGGGGGGGATGGGCGCAACCCGACGCGGTTGTGCGCGTGTCAGGCGTTGGTCGTGCGGTGGAGGCAGAGGCGGGGGCCCCTGATGAGGAGCGGATATGTTTGGTTGATCAACCAATAAATCGGCGTATGTTTTATGAAATATCAAGCACTTATCTGATAATTTGTTGGTCGAATGACCAAAGTATATCCGTCTCTGCGTCCGCCTCCGTCTCTGCGTCCGCCTCCGTCTCTGCGTCCGTCTCCGTCTCCATCTCCGAGTCAAATTTTCGGCGCAACTTTCCCGGGCCCCGGCCGACCGGGACGATGGTCACTTTGATCTCGCCAACCAGGGCGGCTTCGCCGCAAACTAGCGCCGCGGCGCGTCCTGCCGCATCCTGCCGCCGATGAAAGCGACGGAGGGTTGCCACGAGCCGGCCATGACCACGAAGAAGGCCAACACCGACCCGACATTCCCCGCCCCGCCGGCCAATGCCCCGCCCGGCGAGCCGGAGGAGGCCGCGCCCGGCTCCGAGCCCATCGACGAGATCCTCGACGGCCTCGGCAAGCCCGCGCCGGACCGCGCCTACGCAGCCCCCAAGAGCCCGCCGCCGAAGGCCGCCCACGACACCATCCCCGTCGACAACGTCATCTTGCGCGAGCCCACCCAGCCCGGCCTCGGCGACGGCCTCAACGTCACCCCCGAGGAGCGCGCCCGCCTCGACGCCCTCATGAAGGCTCACGCCCGGCGCCACGCCGAAGGCGAGCTCGGCGAGCTGCCCGCCGGCGATCGCGACGCCGACACCAGCCCTCCCATGCGGCGACTCGATCGGCACGACGTCAAGACCGACCCGTCGGCGCGAAGGCGGCGCGCGAGCGCGCTGCCCAAGATCGGCCTGCTCGTCGCCGGCCTCGTCGCCGCCGCGGTCATCGTCTTCGTCGCGACGCGGCAGAACAAGCAGAGCGGCGCCGACGGCGCGGCGTCGAGCGCCACCGCGACCACCGCCACGACTGCGCCGACCGCCACGGCCACCACGCCGACCGCCACCGCGACCGACACCGTCCCCGCGATCCCGACCACCAACGTCGAGAGCCTGCCGTCGCCGACCGCGACCGGCAGGCCCGTGGCGACCGGCCGGCCCGCGCACACGGCCACGAGCGCCTCGAATGGTCAGCCCGCACACGCCGCCAGCACGGCCACCACCGCGGCTCCGACGTCCACACAACCGCCGCCCCCCGGCATGCATTTGCTTCCCGACGATCCCCACAAATGATGACAAGGCGACTGGGTTTTCTCGCAGTCGGGCTCGCGCTCTGCTCCAGCACCGCATGGGCGCAGAACCCGCAAGACACGAGTCCGGAGTACCTCGAGGCGAAGCAGCGGCTGCAAGAGGGCAAGTCCCTCTACGGCCAGCACAACCTCGAAGGCGCGCGGCTCAAATTCGAACAAGCCTGCGCCGTGCTCAAGACGCCCGCGTGCCTGCGCGCGCTCGGCCTCTCGCAGTACTACACGGGCCGCTACATCGAAGCGCTCCAGAACCTGCAGAAGTCGCTCGACGACAAGGAGCTCGACACCGAGTCGCGCAAGGAAGTCACCGACCTCGTCCAGCAGTCGTTCGACAAGACCGCGCACATCGAAATCCGCGCGCCCGGCGGAGCCCACGTCCGCATCGACGACACCCTCGACGCCGGCAACGCCCCGCTCTCGAGCGCCGTGCACGTCACCGTCGGCTCGCACGCCGTCACCGTCACCGTCGGCGA
>DATIQP010000361.1:0-7290 GCA_035470765.1 Polyangiaceae bacterium
CCTGGCGTAGCGGACGCTGCCCATGTCCGGCGACCAGAAGTACGGCGGCTCCTCGTTGACGAAGTGCACGAAGCGCAGCGTCTTGTGCCGGGGCTGCCCCGCGAAGTGGCGCTCGATCGCCATGAGCGCCACCGTGCCCGATCCGTTGTCGTCGGCTCCGCGCGAGCCGAGGGCCGTGTCGTAGTGAGCGCCGACGAGGACGATCGCGTCGGGATCACTCGTGCCGCGCAGCGTCGCTTCGACGTTGGAGCATGGCACCTGATCAGGGTGGACCTCGTACGTCTGTCGCTCGGGCTCGTAGCCGGTCTTGCGCAACGAGTCGTCCAGCCAATCCGCGGTCTGCGCGAGCGCGAGCGGCTGGTCGCCGACGTTTCGCTCTCCGATGCGGTCGGCCAGGTGCCGCAAGTCCTCCTGCAGGGCGTGGGAGAGCGCGACGTTCGCCGCATCCGGGGGCGGGAGCTCGCCGCGGTACGAGCGCCCGGGCATCTGGACCATCACCGCCCAGGCCACCCCGAACGTAGCGCCGAGGAGGCCGAAGAAGACGGCGATCCGCACGGCGGCGGCCCTGTCGATCACGCGAAAAGCCATCCAGGGTGTGACCCAGGTCAAATACCTTTTGTTCCGCCTTTTGGTGCGGCCCCCAACCTGTGGTAAACGCAAAAAAACCCCCATGCCCAAGCTGCCCGAGATCCTGAACGGCCCCGAGAAGAAGGAGAGCGTGATCGACGACTGCCTCGCGCTCATCGACGCCGAGGTGGCCGACAAAGGCGGCATTTCCGGGCTGGCGCTCAAGGCGGGCTACGGCATGGTCAAGGGGATCAAGCCGGGCTTCATTCGCCACGTGGTAAACGACCTGCTGCCCGAGTTCGCCGCGGCCCTCGACCCCTTCTATCAGGAGGCGACCGAGCAGAAGAAGGCGCCGCGCGAGCACTTCGTCGCCAACAGCTCGCGCGTCGCGGACGCGCTGCTCTCCATCACGGATTCGCGCGCGAAGACGGCCAAGAGCTCGGTCGTTCGCAGCACGTACGACAAGCTCCGGGGGACGGCGAAGAAGAACGTCGAGCAGGCGCTGCCTCGGCTCGGCGACCTCGTCGCCAAGCACACCAAGTAAGCGCAGCGTCCGCACGCCGGCGCACCCTTTGCGCGCAAAGCGCGTCGCCTGGCGCAAGAAATCGAGCGGGCCCGAGGGCATGAGCCTTGCTCCACCCCGGCATCATGCGCAGCGAGCCCGTCTACAAGCACATGACCGTCTGCCCGCACACGATCGGGCGCGACCAGCCCATCGCGAAGGCGAAGGAGGTCATGCTGGCCCACAACATCCGGCACCTCCCCGTGCTGGACGGCGGCGTCCTCGTCGGCATCGTCTCGCAGCGTGACATCGACATGCTCGCCTCCGCGTCCGGGGTCGATCCGAAGGAGACGCCAGTCGAGGAGGCGATGACGCCTGATCCGTTCATCGTCTCCCCCGACGAGTCGCTCGCCGACGTGGCGACGCAGATGGCGGACCACAAGTACGGCGCCGCGATCGTCGTGGAGGGAGGCCACACCGCGGGGGTGTTCACCACGGTCGACGCGTTGCACACGCTCGCCAAGCTCCTCCGTGAGGAGCTGCCGCCCTCATCGCAGCCGTCCAAGTCCACGTAACGTGTTAACCTCGCGGGCGTGACGAGCGAACGCCCGAACCTGGCGGGGGAAGTCGATCCGCGGGAAGCAGGGCTGCCCTACGAAGCCCCGGCGCGCATCTGGCGTGCCGCGCAGCGCCTCTACGCCACCGGCACCCAGCCGGCGATGGCGCTCTGCGTTCGCCGGCGTGGCCAGATCGTCGTCAACCGCGCCCTCGGCTTCGCGCGCGAGGGCATCCCCGCCACGCCCGAGACGCCGTTCTGCATCTTCTCGGTCTCGAAGGCCGTCACCGCGATGCTCATCCACATGCTGGACGGCCGCAACGCGCTTCGCATCGACGATCGCGTCGGCTTCTACATCCCGGAGTTCGCCAAGCACGGCAAGGAGCGGATGACGATCCGGCACGTGCTCACGCACCGCGCCGGCATTCCCTCGCTCGCCGGCCACGCCGACGACGTCGACTTGCTCCCCGACTGGGATCGCATCCTCGCGCTGCTCTGCGACACCAAGCCGGTCTGGGCGCCTGGCCGCCGCCTCGCCTACCACGCCATCACCGGCGGCTACATCCTCGGCGAGATCATCCGCAGGGTCACCGGCAAGGACATCCGCACGTTTTTGCGCGAGGAGATCACCGACCGGCTCGGCTTCAAGTGGTTCGGCTACGGCGTCCGCCCCGACCAGGTCGCGTCCGTCGCGGTGAACCGGTTCATGGGACCACCCGTGCCGCCCGCGATCTCCCTGCTCGTGAAGCGCTCGCTGGGCGTCCGCTTCGAGCGCGCGGCCGAGATCTCCAACGACGCGCGCTACCTCACGTCGATCATCCCCTCGGGCAACGTCGTCGCGACCGCCAACGAGCTCTCGGCGTTCTTCCAGACGTTGCTCGACGGCGGCACCTACGGCGGCGCGCGGATCTTCGATCCGCGCATGGTGCAGCGCGCCTTGACCGAGAGCTCGTACCTCGAGCTGGACCTCACGCTCGGCCTGCCCGTCCGGTACGGGCTCGGCGTCATGCTCGGCGCCGACCACATCAGCCCCTTCGGCCCGCACACGCCCCAGGCCTTCGGCCACTACGGCTTCATCAACGTCATCGGCTGGGCCGATCCGCAGCGCAAGCTCTCTGCCGCGCTGCTCACGAGCGGCAAGCCGTTCGTCGGCACGCATCTGGTGGCGCTCTGGCAGCTGCTCGCCGCCATCGCGGGCGCGTGCCCGCCGGTCCATTCCTAGACGTGCGTCCGGGGTGAGGGTCATCCGACCGAAGGCCGGATGACCTGTGGCGTGCGCCGCACCGCGGCGGCGAACATCAGCCCGAGCGGCGCTCCGAAGAAGAGGGCCTGCAGGAGCAGGTGCCTCATCGGCCGGATCGGCACGAACCACGGGAAGGATCGGGGCGCGATCATCTCGACGCCCACGAGCCAGAGCAGCGCCGCGTAGACGACGCCGGTGCCGATCTGCCAGAGGTAGTGGCGTCGTGCGTCGTCCGGAAACCGAGCTTCGATTTCGGCGTACCCGAGACCGAAGAGGCCCGAGAGCACGAGGTGGATGACCAGGCCGGCCACGTAGGTGCTGCCGAGCGACGAGTCGAGGGCGTGCGAGCCGAGCGCGGTGCTCGCGACACTACGCAGCGGTGCGAGCGGTGACGCGCGCATCGCAACCGCGTCGAGCATCTCGACCGCGAGGTACATCACGCCGGCCAGGACGCCGAAGGCCACGCCCTCTCTGGCGACACGCTTTCCCTTCGTGGAGGCCATGACCCAAATCGAAGCATCGAGCGTGCCGGTTCGACCTCGACGGAGACAGGCGGCGCTTCATGGCTATAGTCGACCCGTGGCCTCGCCCAGCCAGCCGCCCGTCGACTTCGCCGCCATCGCGAGGCTCATCCTCGGTGGCTTCGACAAGCACTACCGCATCTTCCGCGCCATCAGCGCCGGCGCGAAGGACCGCTTCGAGCGCGCCGACTGGGCGGCGGTGCAGCGGGCCCGCATCGAGCGCATCGACATGTACGACCAGAGGGTGCGCGAAGCCGTGGCCGCCCTCGCAGAGCGGCACCCCGAGGCGATGCGCGAAGCGATCTGGCCCGACATCAAGCAGGCCTACATCGCGCTGCTCCTGAACCACCAGCGGCCCGAGCTCGCCGAGACGTTCTTCAACTCGGTCGCCTGCCGGGTGCTGTCGCGCACCTACTACAACAACCGTCACATCTTCTGGCGGCCCGCCGTCTCCACCGAGCACATCGAGTCCCTCCAGAAGACGTACCGCTCGTACTACCCGGCGCGCGATGGGCTGCAGGCGACGATGCGCACGATGGTGGCCGACTTCGGGCTAGTGAAGGACTGGGAGGATCTCGACCGCGACGTCGCCGCGGTCATCGACGCGATGTCGAGAGTCCTTCCACGCCCTGCGGAGGCGCACCCCGACGTGCAGGTGCAGGCGCTGTCCTCGCTCTTCTACCGGAACCAGGCCGCCTACCTCATCGGGCGCGTCATCGACGGCCACGACCGAACGCCCTTCGCCGTGCCCATTCGCCAGAACAGCCGCGGCGAGCTCTACCTCGACGCGCTGCTGCTGCACCGCGCCGAGCTCGGCGCGCTGTTCTCGCTCGCGCGTGCCTACTTCATGGTGGACATGGAGGTGCCGTCGGCCTTCGTCGAGTTCCTGAAGACCATCTTCCCCGACAAACCGACCGCGGAGCTCTACATCGCCCTCGGGCTGCAGAAGCAGGGCAAGACGCTCTTCTTCCGGAAGATGGTGGACCACCTGAAGCACTCGTCCGACCGCTTCGTCGCGGCGCCGGGCGTGCCGGGCATGGTGATGGTGGTCTTCACGCTGCCGTCGTTCCCGTACGTGTTCAAGGTGATCCGCGATCGATTCGAGGCGCCGAAGGACGTCGATCGGGCGCAGGTGGAGGCGCAGTATCGCTTCGTCAAGCTGCACGACCGCGTGGGCCGCATGGCCGACACCCTGGAATTCAGGGACGTGGCACTGCCGCTCGCGCGCTTCTCCGCCGCGATGCTCAAGGAGCTCGAGGAGAAGGCGCCGCGGATGCTCGAGCGCACCTCCGACCAGCTCGTGATCAAGCACCTTTACGTCGAGCGCCGGCTCACTCCGCTCGACATCCACCTGGCCCATGCCAAGGACGAGGCTCAGGTGCGCGAGGGCCTGCGCGACTACGGCAACTGCCTTCGCGAGCTGGCCTACGCCGCCATTTTCCCGGGCGACATGCTGCTCAAGAACTTCGGCATCACCCGCTACGGGCGCGTCGTGTTCTACGACTACGACGAGATCGCGGAGCTCTCGACCATCCACTTTCGGCGCATGCCCAGCCCCACCACCGACGAGGAGGTGCTCGCCCAGGAGCCGTGGTTCTACGTCGGGCCGTTCGACGTCTTCCCGGAGGAGCTGCCCACGTTCGTCTTTCCCCAGGCGAGGTGGCGGCAGATCTTCGAGGAGGAGCACCCTGCTCTCTTCACCGCCGACTTCTGGCTCGAGATGCAGCGCAGGGTGGCGGCGGGCGAGCAGATCCCCTTCTACCCCTACCCGCCCGCGCGACGGTTCCCTCACCCGCACGCGTAGTGCTTGCTAGCTCGCGCCCCACGTGCCGGTCGGAGGAGGGGGCGGCGGGTACGGCGCGGCGGGCGGCGGATAGAAACCTCCGGGCGGGACCGGCGGGCCCGGCGGCACGATGGGCTGCATCATCTGGTACTCGGGCCCGAGCGACTCGATCGCGTACAGGCCGTACGCGCGCTCGAAGACGAACCACGGCGCGAGCAGCGTCTGGTTGAGGACGGGCAGCGCGCCGATGCAGCACGTGCACATCACGAGCACGAAGGTCACGATGCCAACCGCGATGCCGAGGCCCGCCCGGATGACGAAGAACAGGAAGATCGCTCCCCAGTTGCCTCGAGCGGCGCCGAAGAAGCGCCGCCACGACGCGGTGCACGTCTCGTCGAAGCGGAGCATGAGCGGCGCGACGAAGTTCCGCAGCAGCGCCTGGATGACGAAGAAGACACTGCCCAGCAGCACGCCGACCACGATGAAGGGGACGACGGCGAGGATCAGCGAATCGACGTCGGTGACCCCGCTGTCGACGAGATCGACGAAGCGATAGACCAGGAGGACGGCGAGTGGCCCCCAGAGCACGAGCGAGATCGCGCTCAGCACCAGCTTGAAGCGAAAGAGCGAACCCGCGGGCTTTGCGGTCTCTCGCCAGTGCTCGCCGATGGCGGGCCGGCCGCTCGCGACGGCGCGGATCCCCATCATCTGGCCGCGCGCGCCGAGCCAGAGCACGACGAGCGCGAGAACGAGCCCGAGCACGAGGCCGGCCGCGACGATGGCGACCAACGCGCCGGTGTTGTCGGCGGCCCAGTGCCGCGCCTCGTCCAGCAGCTCGCGCAGGTTCGGCGGCGGCGCGCCGGCGCGCCCGCGAGAGGACGACGAGAAGTTCGGAGCGCGGTAGTAGCCGAACCCGCCCTCGCCGAGCGACTGCAAGAAGAAGATCACTCCGAACGCGAACCACGTGCCGATCTGGAACGGCTGAAAGAGCTGCTGGCGCGCCCGCTGCCACGCCGTGCCCACCGATTGCGTGACGTCCATGATGACCCCAACCTACTCCCGCGCGCGCGGTCCGGTACCCTGAAACGGCCGCGCCGGAACGTGTTCCACGACGTTGCAATTCGCAGACCGTGGCGGCCCGATTCACTCTCCCGCGCTAGGTAGACGACGATGCACCCGAAGCGATGGATCGTCACGACGCTGGCGCTCGCCAGCGTGACCGCTTGCTACGTCGGCTCGACCGGCTCCTCGAGCCAGGGCTCGAGCAGCGGATGCGGCACGGCGCCTGCGAGCTGCCCCAGCAGCAACCCGAGCTACGCCACCGACGTGGCGCCCGTGCTCTACCAGTATTGCGTGAGCTGCCACGGACCGGGCGGCTCGGTCGCGGGCAAACCGCTCGACAGCTACCAAGCGGTCAAGAATCTCAGCGGCAACGTGCAGAAGCTGACCGCGAACTGCTCGATGCCGCCGTCGAGCGCCGCGCAGCCGACCTCCGCGGATCGCGACACGATCCTCGGATGGATCGCCTGCGGCGCTCAGGACAACTAGGGCCGGCAGACCATCATCCCGCCGTAGCCCATCTTGCACGTCGTGCCCTGCGGGCACTCCGCGCTCGAAGCGCAAAGCTGGGCGTTGCCCCACCCCGTCGGGCATTTGGGCTCGCACTGAGAGCTGGCCGAGGTCTGGCTGAAGCTGGCGCAGCACACGTCCCCGCCGGGGCACGACTGCGCGCTGGTGCACGAGAGCGCCATCCCGTTCTGGCACTGGCCGATGCCGACGCAGCTCTCGCTGACGGTCTGGTTGCTGTAGGTGACGCAGCACACCTCCGTGCTCGAGTTGCACGTCGTCTGGCCGCACGTGATCGGACCGCCGGTGCTGCCGCCGTCGACGACGATGACGCCGCCGTCGCTGGGAGGTACCGTGGCGTCGCCCGGGATGGGGACGCCGCCGTCTTGCACGATCACGCTCGCGTCGCCCGTGGGGACGACGCCCCCGTCGCTCGTGGTCGTCCCGCCGTCGGCGCCCGGGGTCGTGGTGCCGTCATCGAGCGTGCGGCCACCACATGCGATCGAAAAGACACACAAGCCAAGCATCCAGGCGTGTTTCATGGCCCGGGAA
>DATIQP010000362.1:0-8876 GCA_035470765.1 Polyangiaceae bacterium
GCGGACAAGGCGGCCTGCGCGGCCGCCGCGGAGGCGGGCCAGCGCCTCGTCAAGGACCACAAGCTCACCGCGGCGCGGGAGAAGCTGCTCGTCTGCTCGAGCACCGATTGCCCCGAGATCATCTCGAAGGACTGCACCCAGTGGCTGGGCGAGGTAGAGCGCAACGTCGCCTCCGTCGTCATCCGTGCGCGCGACGAGCAGGGGCAGCCCGTCGGCGACGTCCGTGTGAGCCTCGACGGCGCGGTGTTGACCGAGCACTCCAGCGACGCGCCCATCGAGACGGACCCGGGCACCCACGTCGTCCGCTTCGAGCACGACGGCTTCGAGCCGGTGGAGCAGAGCGTGCCCATCGCGGAGGGCAAGCGGGGGCAGGAGCTGGCGGTCGTCATGCACCCGGCGAAGCCGGTCGGCGGCAGCACGCCGCCCGCCGAGACGAAGTCGAGCAACGCGGCCCTGCTCGTGAGCGCCATCACGCTGACGGGCGTCGGGCTCGTCGGGATGGGCCTGTTCGCCGGCTTCGGGGCGGCCGGGCTCGCCCAGCAGAACGACATGAAGAAGCCCGGCGGCTGCGCCCCCAACTGCACGGGCACGCCCGAGCTCGCGTCGCTCGACACGAAGTTCACGGTGGCGAACGTCTCGCTCGTGGGCGGTCTCGTCGGCCTCGGCGTGGGCATCGCGCTCTTCGTCGTGTGGGGCATCACGCACCCGAGCCACGGCGAGAAGGCGGGCCTGCGCGGGCTGCAGATCGTCTTCTGACGCTCGGGGTCAACCGAGACGCTCGAGTAGGGCGACGGCGACGCGCTTGCGCCCGCTGGCCACTCCGGGCCGTGGCGGCGCCGACGGATCGCCCGCCGGCCCCACGCACGCGGGGCAGCCGCTCTCGCACGGACACGAGACGATCAGCTCGCGCGCGGCGCCGAGCAGCCGTTCGCGCAGCGCGAAGATGCGCTCGGCCAGGCCGGTGCCGCCAGGCACCTGCTCGTAGAGGAAGAGCGTGCTCTTGGTGGGATCGGCGTCGCCGTGGACCGCGGACGCGTCGGCCAGCGTCATCCCGATGTCGCGCGCGTCGCACATCAGGGTGAACGTGGCGACGGTCTCGAGGGCGATGCCGAGGCCGCGCAGCCCGTCGACCAGCTGGGCCGGCGGGGCGATGTCCGCGAAGGCGCGAGCGTCCCCGAGCGAAAGCCAGAACGCGGTGGTGTGCATCTGCATCTCGGGCAGGCGCACCTCGCCGTAACCGGCGTTCTCGTGGGTCTGGAATTTGATCTTCTTGTATCCTGCAACCTTCTCGACGACGCTGACTTCGCCCCAGGCGAAGGGCACCGCCTCCTCTTCGACCTCGAGGACGGAGACGTTGGTGTAGGTCATCGCGTCGGTGAAGTAGTCGGGGGCGACTTTTCGGACGAACGCCTTGTGGTTCTCGTAGTCGAAGCGCTCGACCTGCCATGTCTCGGCGTCGTGCTGGTAGATCGCCTGCTCGTGGAGCATCGTGTGGGCCGAGCGCCAGTCGAGCTCGCCGATGGCGCGGTCGTGCTCCACGTCGACGATGACGACGTTGTCCCAGCCGATGCTCCGCAGCGAGACGTCGTTGGCCGGGTACGAGTCGGCCGCCCAGTGATACGCGTGGCCGCCAACCGCGGCGCTCTTGGCGGGCAGCAGCGCGCGGTGGAGCACGTGGTGGTCCGCCAGGAAATCGAGCGCCGCGCCCGTGTCCTCCTCGCCGAGAGAGCCGAAGCGATCGCCGCTGCGGAAGGGGAGCTCGAACGCCGCGCATTTGAGGTGCTGGACGAGGATCTCGACGTTGTCCGGATCGATGCGGGCCTGCTCGACCGGCGCGCCGAGCAGGTAGGCCGGCTGGTGGGCGAGGAACTGATCGAGCGGCGCGCTGCACGCGACGAGCACGCAGATGGACAGCGAGCCGCGCCGGCCCGCGCGCCCGAAGCGCTGCCAGAGCCCCGCCACCGATCCGGGGTACGACGCGCACACGACCGCGTCGAGCGCGCCGACGTCGATGCCGAGCTCGAGCGCGCTCGTGGCGATGACAATCAGGATCTCGCCGTTGCGCAGGCGCCGCTCGATGTCGCGCCGCTGCTCGGGCAAGTACCCGCCGCGGTACGCCATGATGCGGCTCGGGTCGATCTGCCCGGCGAGCTTCTCCCGCAGGTACTTGAGCATCATCTCGACCGAGTTGCGCGACGGGCCGAAGACGATGGTGGGCACCTGCGCCCGCGCGAGGTCCGCCGCGAGCGAGACGGTCTGCTTGACGTAGCTCGCGCGGATGCCGAGCTCGGCGTTCACGACGGGCGGGTTGTAGAGGAAGAACTTGCGCTCTCCCTGCGGCGCGCCGCTCTCGTCGATGAGCTCGATGTCGCGCTCGTCCTTGCCGAAGAGCCGCGCGGCGTGCTCGCGCGGGTTGCCGATCGTGGCCGTCGCCCCGACGAGGACGGGATCGCTGCCGTGGAAGCGCGCGATGCGGAGCAGGCGCCGGATGACGTTGGCCACGTTCGATCCGAAGACGCCGCGGTAGGTGTGCAGCTCGTCGACGACGACGTAGCGGAGGTTCTGCAGGGTGCGCGCCCACGACGTGTGGTGCGGCAGGACGCCGGTGTGGAGCATGTCCGGGTTGGTGATGACGATGCCGCCATGCTCGCGCGCGGCACGGCGCGCGTCCGCCGGCGTGTCGCCGTCGTAGGTCACCACGCCGAGGCGCCGCTCGAGCGTGCCGCACTCGGCCCGATCGAGCAGCTCGTGCAGCGACGCCTCCTGATCGCGCGCGAGCGCCTTGGTCGGAAAGAAGTAGAGCGCGCGCGCGTCCGGCTCCTCGAGCAAGCGATGGAGCACGGGCAAGTGGAAGCAGAGGCTCTTGCCGCTCGCCGTCGGCGTGGCCACGACGAAGGAGCGCCCCTGCGAGCCGACCTCGAAGGCGCGCGCCTGATGGGCGTAGAGCGCGTCGATGCCGCTCGCGTCGAGCGCACGGCGGAGCGCCGGGTTCAGGGCGTCGGGCAGGGGGACGAGCCGCGCGTCGCGGCCGGCGTAGTCCTTCTCGGCCGTCAGGCACGGCTTGACGCGGTCGCTCCTCAACCAGCCATCGACGACGACCTCGAGCCCTCGCGCGCCTCGCCACGGCGGTTGCTTCCGGGGAGCGCCTTTCGTGTATTCTGCAAGCGAGGTGACGCGAGGGTCACTGCCGCCCGCTCGAGCGAAGCGAGAGTTCGGAGTGGAACGATGATCGGCGGCCATGGGGTCATACTAAACAAATGTTCCGTACCTGGCCAAGCTCTCGTTGTTCGTGCTAGCTCACGCTGACACGCCCGTGACCGACCAAGAGACCGAGAGCACCGCGTCCGAAACCTCCCAACCTCCCGCCGATCCTCCCGCCTCCGTGGAGGTCGCGCCGGGGACGCCCCGGCTCGGAGTGCCGTTGGGGGCCGGCAAGCTCATCCCGCAAGAGGGCGCGCCGTCCTATCTGTTCCTCGCCATCGTCTCCGTCGTCACGCTCGGTCTCGATCTCGGCAGCAAGGCGTGGGCCGAGAAGGCCCTCGACCTGCGCCCGCCGATGACGGTCGTGGACCACTACGTCGACTTCATCCTGGCTCGCAACAAGGGCGGGGCATGGGGCCTGCTCCAGACGACGAGCGAGCTCGTGAGGCGGCCGTTCTTCTTGCTCGTCTCGGCGCTGGCGATCGGCTTCATCGTCACGCTCTTCTCGCGGCTGCAGCCTCGCCAGCGCGCGCTGCGCTGGGGGTTGCCGCTCGTGCTCGGCGGCGCGCTCGGCAACGTCTTCGATCGCATCCACTACGGGTGGGTGATCGACTTCATCGACGTGCACATCACTCGCAACGGCCTCGAGCACCACTGGCCGACGTTCAACATCGCCGACGTGGCCATCTGCGTGGGCGTCGGGCTGATGGCCATCGACATGGTGGCGGGCAAGCGGCCGAAGCAGGTCGAGCAGCACCGCGATGCCTCGCCGGCGCCGCCCGTGCTCGAGCCCGAGCATCCCTCCGACTCTGCGGCCAAGCCCGAAGCGCAGGGCTGACACGAGGAGCGTGTGAGGCCGCAGCTCTTCCGCCTCTTCGACGTTCCGTTCCCTGCCTACTTCGTCCTGCTCTTGACGGGCTTCTTGTTCGCGACGGCGTCGGGCGCCGCGTGGGCAAAGCGCATCGGTCGCGACCCCGACGTGATCGTCGATCTCGGTCTGGCGATGATGCTCTCGGGCGTAGCGGGCTCGCGCATCCTGCACGTCCTCGCCGACGGATATTTCTGGGACTACGTCCATCTCTGCACGGACCCGGGCCGTGTCGTGTGGCCGCTCGATCGCGCGACGTGCGTCTCGGCCGAGTACAAGGGCGTCTGGGACGCGGCGACCAGCCAGTGTCACCCGGGGTCTTCGGACTGCTTCGCCTGGGCGAAGTTCTGGGCCGGCGGCCTGACGTACTACGGCGGCCTCGTCGGCGCGGCCATCGCGGCGTTCTACCTGCTCCGGCGCGACAAGTTCCCGTTCTGGAAGGCCGCCGACATGGCCGGCTTCACCGTCCCGCTCGGCCTCGCGTTCGGCCGCATGGGCTGCCTGCTCGCAGGGTGCTGCTTCGGCTCGACGTGCGAGCTGCCGTGGGCGCTCAGCTTCCCGCCGCGCAGCCCCGCGAGCGAGTCGCAGGCGAAGGAGCACCTGCTGTCGACGATGAACGTGTGGAGCCTGCGCGTCCACCCGACGCAGATCTACGAATCGCTCGCGTCGATCGCGATCGCGGCAGCGTGCCTGCTCTGGGTCCACCCGCGCAAGCGCTACGACGGGCAGGTGTTCGCCGCCTTCCTCGCGCTCTACGCCGTCGCCCGCTTCTTGCTCGAGATCCTGCGGCGTGACGATCGCGGCGGCGTCTTCGGGCTGTCGACCTCGCAGCTGATCGGCGTGGGGCTGCTCGCCGCCGCCGCGGGCATCCACATGACGCTCGGCAAGGGGCGAGTTTCTCGCCCGGAACGGCCCAGTGCGGCATAATCTCGAGCCAAAGGAGCGTCCCATGAGGAGGGTGTTGGTCACGGTCTTGGCGGGGATGCTTCCGGCGCTCGTCGTCGTCGCGTGCTCGTCGACGCCCAACCCGCCGCCCCTCGATTGCGACGGCCCGTGCCCGACGCAGCCGCCCAAGGACGCGGCTGCCGACAAGAAGGACGTGTCGACCGCCGACGCGCCCTCCGATGCTCCTTCGGATGGTGACGCGAAGGCCGACGCGGGCAACGTCGAGGCGGGGGACGCCGACGCGGGCGCGACCGACGCGGCCTCCGATGCCCCGAGCGAGGCAAGCACGAGCGACGCCGCAGACGACGCCTCGGATGCCGCGCTCGCCTCGGACTCGGACGCCGCCCCGTGAGATCGCGCGAGGCCCGGTTGGACGCAGCACGCGCCGCGGCGTAGGCTGCGGCGCGTCATGACCGCCCGCATCCTCGACGGCAAGAAGCTCGCGGAGGCGCTCCGCGCCGAAGTAAAAGAAAAGGTCGCCCGTTTCTCCGCCGAGCACGGCCGAGCACCCGGCCTCGACGTCGTGCTCGTCGGTGAGGATCCGGCGAGCGTCGTCTACACGCGCAACAAGGAGAAGGCGAGCCAAGAGGTCGGCATGCGCGGCACGCTCCACCGCCTGCCCGCCGATACCTCCGAGCGCGCGCTGCTCGACGTCGTGGCCAAGCTCAACGCGGACGCGAGCACCGACGGCATCCTCGTGCAGCTGCCGCTTCCCAAGCACATCCGCGAGACCGTCGTGCTCGACGCGATCGATCCGAGCAAGGACGTCGACGGCTTCCTGCCCATGAACGCCGGCCTCGTCGCGACCGGCCGCTTCGATCAGGCGCTCGTCAGCTGCACGCCGCGAGGCTGCATGAAGCTGCTCGAGCTCGCGGGGGCGAAGCTCGAGGGCGCGCGCGCGGTCGTCGTCGGCCGCAGCAACATCGTCGGCAAGCCGGTCGCGCAGCTGCTGCTCGCGGCGAACGCCACGGTCACCCTTGCCCACTCGCGCACGCGCGACCTCGCCGCCGTGTGCCGCGAGGCGGACGTGCTCGTCGTCGCCGTGGGCAAGGCGGAGATGGTGCGCGGCGCGTGGATCAAGCCCGGCGCGGTCGTCATCGACGTCGGCACCAACCGCGTGCCGGCGCCCGAGAAGGGGCCCTCACCCGACGGGAAAGCGCAGACGAAGCTCGTCGGCGACGTCTGCTTCGCCGAGGCGAAAGAGGTCGCTTCCGCGATCACGCCGGTCCCGGGTGGCGTTGGCCCGATGACCATCGCGTGCTTGCTCGAGAACACGCTCATCGCCGCCTCACGGCGAGCTCGCTGATTCGATCAGCCCAGGAGGCGATCGAGCAGCCGATCGAGCGCGTCGAGGTCGGCGTATGGGATGACGACCTCGCCCTTGTTGCCGCGGTCGCGCACCTCCACCTTCGTGCCGAGCGCCCGCGCGAGGCGCGCCTCGAGATCGCGCACGCTCGCGGCCTTCGTCGCCTCGCGCTCGGGCTGCTTGGCTTCGCCCTTCTTCGCCTCTCGCACGAGCGCCTCGGTCGCGCGCACCGACAGGTTGCCGCGCAGCACGCGCTCGGCGAGCGCCTCGAGCCGCTTCGGGTCCGCCTCGCCGAGCAGCGCGCGCGCGTGCCCCTCCGACAGCTCGCCCGACACCACCTTCTGGCGGATGCGCGGCGGCAGCTTCAAGAGGCGAAGGCTGTTGGCGACCGTCGTGCGGTCCTTGCCGAGGCGCTTGGCGAGCGACTCCTGCGTGTAGCCCAGCTCCTTGACGAGGCGGTCGAGCGCCTCGGCGAGCTCGACGGGGTTCAGGTCGGCGCGCTGCACGTTCTCGATGAGCGCGAGCTCGAAGGCGCGCTCGGGCGAGACGTCCTTCACGACGACGAGGACTTCCTTCAGCCCCGCCTTCTGCGACGCTCGCCAGCGCCGCTCGCCGGCGACGATCTCGAAGCGATCGGTGTGGTGCGGCATGCGCCGCACGACGAGCGGCTCGAGCAGCCCGTGCTCGCGGATCGACGCGGCGAGCTCCTCGAGGGCCGTGGCGTCGAAGTGCTGCCGCGGCTGGCCCTTCTGCGGCACGATGCGCTCGATCGGGCAGGAGAACAGGCTCCTGTCGCCGTAGCCCGTCGTCTTGGGCGGGCTGACGGGCAAGAGCGCGTCGAGGCCCATGCCGAGGGCGCGCCGCGGGGCCTTCTTGTCGCTCGCGTCAGTCGACATGAATCAGCTCGCGCGCGAGCGAGAGGTAGCCCTGCGCGCCCTTCGACTGCACGTCGTAGAGCAGGGCCGGTTTGCCGTGCGAGGGCGCCTCGCTGAGCCGCACGTTGCGCGGGATGACCGAGTCGAAGACGAAGAAGTGCTTCTTCACCTCCTCGGCGACCTGGTGGGCGAGGTTGTTGCGCGGATCGAACATCGTGAGCACGACGCCGCGGACCTCGAGCTGGGGGTTGGTGCTCGCCTTCACGCGGTCGATCGTCGCCATCAGGTTCGTCAGCCCTTCGAGCGCGTAGTACTCGCACTGCAACGGCACGAGCACGTGCGTCGCGGCGGTGAGCGCGTTGACGGTGAGCAGGCCGAGCGACGGCGGGCAGTCGATCAGGACGTAGTCGTACGCGCGCTTCTCCAGCAGCGGAGCGAGCGCCTTCTTCAGCTTGAAGGCGCGATCGGGGTCGTCGACGAGCTCGAGCTCGGCGGCGGCGAGGTCCTGCGTGGCGGGCGCGAGGTCGAGCTGCGGGACCGCGGTGTGGAGGATGACGCTCTCGAGCGGCTCTCGGCCGATGAGTGCATCATACACGCTTCGCTCGACGCTCCGCGGCCGCACGCCCACGCCGCTCGACGCGTTCGACTGCGGGTCGAGGTCGAGCAGCAGCGTCGCGAGCTCGGCCGCCGCCACGCTCGCGGCGAGGTTCACGGCCGTCGTGGTCTTGCCGACGCCGCCCTTCTGGTTGACCACCGCGATGACGTGCGGGGCGCCGGGTCGTTTCACGTGGTTCGAGCGCGCCTTGGCCATGGGTGGTGCGCAACGCTTCTACCCGCAAGGCTCCATGATGCCAACCCGTGAGGCTCGCGAGGTGCAGGAGAAAGCGCGCGCTTTTTTTGGTCGGGTAGGGACGGGGTAGTATGGTGTCGGCAGATGTAGGATAACTCCTCACGACGATGGCGACGACGACAACACCTTTGTTCGGACCCGAGAGAAAGAGCACCGCGCAGGCGCGGCGCATCCTCCTTTCTCTGGAGCAGGTGGAACGAAGGAGCGCGGCCGAGCGAAGCATCGAGCGCATCCTGCTCGAGCACTTCTGGCGGTCGCGGCGTCCCGCCGGGTGAGGGGGCCACGAACCATCGCGCACGAAAGCCACCCGCAACGCCGCGGAGCAGTGGACACGTGCGCCCGCACGCGACCGGAGGAGAACATGACCGTCCCGAAGAGCTATCGATCCCTGGAAGAGTTCGAGCGCGAGGAGCTGCACGTCCAGTCGAAGGTCGGCTTCACGCTCGACGACCTGATGCAAGAGGCCACGTTCGGCGCGAGCGAGATGCTCTTCGACGACACCTACGACGAGTACGACCCGTCGGGCTTCGACGAGGACGCCTAGAACCTCGTCGCAGCGACGCACGACAGACTTTGCTCGTCCCGCTTCCTCCCGAAGGCCTCGCTACGTAGCGGTGCCTGTTCAACGAGGACGAGCCTTCCGCCCCCGACGAGGTCGCCTCCCCGTCGGGGGCTTTTTTTTCGTGGGCACGGGGGGCTCTGAGGTCTTTTCCCCTGCGGCGGTAGCTTGACGCAGTGGACGGGCGAAGTATGGTGCCGCTCCCCATGCAGGTCAGCACCAAACGTGTTTCCCCCGTGATGTTGGAGCTCTCCGTCGAAGTCCCCGCCGAC
>DATIQP010000363.1:0-2323 GCA_035470765.1 Polyangiaceae bacterium
AGGCGAGGGGCCCTCGCTCCGCGAAGCCACGGCGCACAGGCTCGTCACGGCCGAGCCGCTCGGCCTGGGCCGCGATCTGCGGTCCGGCGCCGCCGTGCTCTCGGCCGGGCCGGCGTTGCTCGCGTCGCCCGGCGCCAAGTACGTTCGGTATCTGCCGCACTTGCTCGCGCAGGACGACGCGCGGGCGCGCGGCGCCGAGGAGGCGCTGCTCTGCGACGCCGCAGGGCGCGTGGTCGAAGGCGCGACCTCGAACGTCTTCGCCGTGGTGCGCGGTGAGCTGGTCACCCCGGGCGAGGAGCACGGCGTCCTCGCAGGCGTCACGCGCGGGCTCGTGCTCCGCCTCGCGGCCGAGGCCGGCGTCCGCGTAGCGTACCGGCCGATCGCCAAGGGCGAGCTCGAACGAGCGGGCGAGCTGTTCCTCACGTCGAGCCTGCGTGAGATCTTCGCGATCTCGCGCGTGGAGCAGCACACCGTCGCCGACGGCTCCCCGGGGCCCGTCACGCGACGCCTGCACGCCGCCTACAGGGCGCTGACTCTCCCGGGCCGCTAGTCGACATTGTCGTCGCCGTCGCCATTCGCGACGAGCTCCTAGGGCACGACGGCGACGGCGTCGATCTCGACGCGCGCGCCCTTGGGCAGCGCGGCGACCTGCACGGTCGCGCGGGCCGGGAACGTGCCGGAGAAGCGCTTCGCGTAGACCTCGTTCACCGTCGGGAAATCGCTCATCTCCACGAGGTAGATCGTCGTCCGCACGACTTGCTCGAAGCCGCACCCGGCGGCCCGCAGCACCGCGCCGAGGTTGTCGAGCACGCGCTCCGTCTCCTTGGCGATGTCGGAGGTCACGAGCTCCCCCGTGTGCGGGTGCAGGGCGATCTGGCCGCTCAAGAAGACGAGGTTGCCGGCGCGCACCGCCTGCGAGTACGGGCCGATGGCCTTGGGTGCTTCGCTGCTCGAGATGGCGTCCATGTTCGCTCCTTGCGTGTAGGTTACAAGCGCTGCCGACCCGAAAGGGCCCGGCTCATCGTGATGGGGTCGGCGAACTCGAGATCGCCGCCGTGCGGCACGCCGCTCGCGATGCGAGTGACGCTCACCCCCGCCGGCGAGAGCTCGCGCTTGATCAGCAGCGCCGTCGCCTCTCCGTCGACGCTCGGCGGCGTCGCGACGATCACCTCGCGTACGCCGTCATCGCGCACTCGCGCCATGAGCTTCTGCAGGGGCAGCTGCTCCGGGCCGACACCCTCGAGCGGCGACAGGAGCTTGCCGAGCACGAAGTATCGCCCGCGCATGCTGCCGGCCCGCTCGATCGCCATCAGATCGCTCACCCGAGCGACCACGCACAACAGCGACGCATCGCGCTTGTTGTCCGTGCAGATCGAACAGATGACCGGCGCCGGCGGCCCGTCGGCCTGCTGGACCTCGGCGATGTTGCCGCACCGCTCGCACGGCTTGAGGAAGTCGCGCAGCGTGACGAGCTCGGCGCCCAGCTCGCGCGCGACCGACTCCTCCGCCGTCAGCAGGAAGAGCAAGTAGCGCTGTGCCGTCTTCTCGCCGACGCCGGGCAGGCGCGAGAGCAGCTCCACGATGCGGCGCGTGCGGTCCATCGACGGGCGACCGATGCGATCAGGTCAGCCCGGGGACCTTCACGCCGCCAGTGACCTTGTCGACCTCGGCCTCCATGGCCTTGTCGGCCTGTTCGATGGCCGAGTTGATGGCCGCGCACGCGCCGTCGAGCGCCATTTCGATGCCCTCGCTCTTGAGGAACTCGGGGTCGATCTCGATGCGCGTCACCTTGCGCGCGTAGGTGACGGTGGCCTTCACCTTGTCACCCACGGCGCCGGCCACCACTTCTTTGTCCTTCACGGCCTCCTTGGCCTGCTCGATCTTGCGTTGCATACGCGCCGCCTGGCGCATCAGCTCGTTCATTCCACCGCGAAATTGCATCTTAGGCCTCTCCATCTTCAGGCAGGCGCACGTCTCGAAGCTCGGCGTCGAAGAGCCGGATCACGTCCCGTACGAGCGGGTGCTGCTCGACCGCGGTGCGTGCCTTGGCGATCTCGGCGCGCCTCTCGGCCGAGTCGATCGCGTGCACCGAGCCCGCGCGGGCGCCGCGGTACTTCGCGTCGACGCGCACGTCGACGGCGGCGCCGAAGTGCTCCTTCGCCGCACGGCCGAGGTGCGCGATCGACTCCGGCTCGCTCGCGTGGGCGCCGAGCAGATCGTCCGGCACGTAGCCGAGCACGATTCGCGAGCGGTTCACCTCGACGGGCACGCCGTGCTCGAGCACGCTCGCGAGCGGCGGGCGCTTGGCGCGGACGAGGTCGAG
>DATIQP010000364.1:0-7702 GCA_035470765.1 Polyangiaceae bacterium
GGGTGCGCCTCGCTCGCGTACAAGGGGGGCTTTGACCCGCACGAGCTGCTCGTCGGCCGGCCGTCGGATCGCGACACCCCGCGCTGGACGCGAGTCGAGGCGCCCACTGGCCCCGGCCACCCCTAGGCCGTCCCACGCCACTCCTCCCGCCAACCCTCGACTCGTTAGCTTGCTTGCGAGGGCGGGTTTTTCGGGGGCCGGTTTCTGGGGAGCGGGTGGCATGCGGGGTGCAAATCGCCGCGGGATGGATGCGATCTTTTTTGGTCTGAAGCGTGCTCACCAGAGCACGCTCCGGTTCGGTCACGGGGAGCTTGCTCGGTACCGACTGACGCCGGCTCGGTTCGACCTGCTGTTCGCCTGCACGCAAGACGGCGGAGGGATGTGGCAGAGCAGTCTCCGGCGAATCCTCGGAGTGGCACGCTCCACCATTAGCCGAATGCTGGCGTCGCTCGAGCGACTCGGGTTTCTCGAGCGCGCTGCCCGACGCTACTCGCGATACATCGAGCTGACGCCCCTGGGACGGCAGGTTCTACGGCGGGCGGCACGCCGGATGATGGGGCGGCGGCTCGCGCGTCGCGCCGTCGACGGCGCCTTCGGGCGCAGGCCTTCGGTGAGGTTCGTTCGTCGCGGCGATCTGGAGGGCTTGTTGGCAGTCGTGCGGCGCCGATTCGGCGACGTCGCCACGCTCGACTATCCCTGGTACCTGGACCACTAGCGCCGCGCAGAAGGCCCGGGCGCGTGGCTGGAGAAATCGGCGCCCACTGGCCAACCGACCAGACAAGGTGTAAGTCATCCTGCGCCGTGCTGTCTCATTTCGAAGTGACCCCCGCGTCGCCCTCGCTGTCGCGGGAGGAGTTGCGCGCTGCGCTGGCCTTCGCGGAGGCCATCCTCCCGGGCTCGGCTGTCACGCCGGGCGCCGACGAGGCCACCATCGCTCGAGTCGAGGACGTGCTCCGTCACCTCGGGCCGGCCGTGCTCTCTGGCTGGAGCCGCGCCCTGCGTTTGCTCGACGAGGCGGTGCGTCTGCAAAGCGGCAAGCCCTTCCACGCGCTTCCCCGGGCCAAACAGCAGCATTTGCTCGAAAGCTGGGAGAAGAGCCCCGTCATGCGCGGGCCGCTCTTCGCCGTCTCGTACATCTTCAAGATCGCCCACTTCGACACGCCGCGCACGTTCACCAGGATGGGTGGCGAGCTGCACGTGCTCTCGAACGTGGAGGTCCCGCGCTGGGAACAGCAGATCGTCAGCGCGAAGCACTGGAGCGATAGCCGCGACGTCGAGTGCGAGATCGTCGTCGTCGGCACGGGCGCGGGCGGCGCCGTCGTCGGGCGCGAGCTCGCTGATCGTGGCTACGCCGTCGTCTTCATCGAGGAGGGCTCGCGCCAGCGCCGCAACGACTTCCTCGGCAGCTTCGTCCACGCCCACTCGACCTACTTCCGCAACACGCTCACGCTCGGCAACTCGCCCATCACGCTGCTCATGGGCAAGCTCGTCGGCGGCTCGACCGCGGTCAACACGGGCACGAGCCTCCGGCCCCCGCCGTGGGTGCTCGAGCAGTGGTGCGAGGAGCTCGACACAGACGACCTCTCCGTCGAGGCGCTCTCGCCGTACTTCGATCGCGTCGAGAACATCCTTCAAGTCTCGCCTCCCGAGCGGAAGTACATCGGCCCCATCGCCGACGTGTTCGATCGCGGCGCCAAGACCTTCGGGTGGAGCGCGAGGGCCATCCCGCGCAACGCCGTCGGCTGCGAGGGGCAGGGTTTCTGCGACTACGGCTGCGCCCACGGCGCGCGCCGCAGCGTCGACATCTCGTACCTGCCCGGCGCGCTCGAGAAGGGCGCCATGGTCATCACCGATCTCCGGGCCGAGCGGGTCATGATGGAGAACGGTCGCGCCGTCGGCGTCTCTGCCCGCGACGCCAAGGGCAACGAGTTCCGCGTGCGAGGCAAGGCCGTCATCCTCGCCGGCGGCGCCATCCCCACGCCGATGATGTTGCTGCGCCAGGGCATCGCCAACGGCAGCGGCGAGGTCGGCAAGAACCTCAGCCTGCACCCGAGCGCCGGCTTCGGCGGCTACTTCGACGAGCGCATCGACCCCGAGAAGTACATTCCTCAGGGCTACATGCTGGACGAGTTCCTGCGCGACGGCATCCTCGTGCTCGCTGCGCAGCCTGTCCTCAACATCGCCCACATGATGTTCCCCTTCACGGGCCAGCGCTTGATGCGCGCCATCGACTCGCTGCCTCACCTGGCCCTCTTCGGCCTCCTCATCCGCGACAAGACTCGCGGCCGCGTCTGGACGGACGTGAAGGGCAACCCGGCGATGACGTACAACCTCCTGCCCGAGGACGTCGATCTGATGCACAAGGCGCTCGTGCGCACGGGCGAGATGTGCCTCGCCGCGGGCGCGCGCCGGCTCTACACCGGCCTCCAGGGGCGCGACGCGATCTCCGCCGCCGAGTTCGATCGCTTCAAGTCGGAGCGCATCTCCGCAGGCGATCTCGCGCTCGTCAGCTACCACCCGCTGGGCACGTGCAAGATGGGCCGCGATCCGAAGACGAGCGTCGTCGACCTCGACCACCAGGTGTGGGACGTGCCGGGCCTGTTCATCGTGGACGGCAGCACGGTGCCGGGGCCGCCGGGCGTGAACCCGCAGGTCATCATCATGGCGATGGCAACGCGCGCCGCCGAGCGGATCGCCGCGCGGTTGTAGCCGCGATCGTCCGGCCGCGCGCATCCGCGGCCGTGGCGATGAGCGCCGAGGTCACTCCCCGGCGTTGACCTGATCGACCTTGGGATCGAGCACCACGCCCGTGCCGGCGATCTTCCCGCCGCGCGACAGCTCCGACGTCACGCCGTCGCCGTTCAGATCGCCGCGCGCGATCGCGCGGAACGAGTCGCCCGACTTCGTACCCGAGCCGGTGCGCTGGTAGTCGTACTGGTAGTACTGCGGGTAGGACATCTCGAAGCCGAGGCACGCGAAGCCGGCGTGGGATGCCGCGTCGGCCTGCCAGTCCGCCGAGGACGAGGCGTACTTCAGGCCCTTCACCGCCGTGATGCTCGCCGGGACCGGGTGAGACGCCGACGCGCAAAGCTCGTGGTCGGCGTCGAACGCGTTCTGCGCATCCATCGAGATGAGCGCGAGGCTGGCCGTCGCCTCCGCCGTCTTGGACGCGGCGATGTACCTACGGAAGCCGCTGTACGCCAGGACGCCCAGTATCCCGACGATCAAGACCACGAAGAGCAGCACCGCCAGCACGACGATGAGCCAGACGGGGAAGCCGCTCTGCCTCGGAGGCGGCTGCGGGATTGGGGCAAAGCCGGCGTTGGGGGCCATGGGTCGGCCCGGAACTGTACCTCAACTGCGAACGATTGGACGCAGTGCAAACCACGAGTGGCAGAAAAGGTGACTCACTGCCCATGGAGATGTGGTGGCGCGGAGAGTTAGAACACCCTGGCCATGATGCAGTCGGAGCCCATCCATGCCGCACGCCCTAGCCATCCGGAGGCAGGCGCGCCTGCGCAGCATGATTCGGCCGCGCCGCTGCAGACGTCCGCTCCGGCCTCGCGCACGCTCGTGAAGTCGGGCTATCCGGCGCTCGCCGGCAAGGCCGTGCTCGAGGTCGCGAAGGCGCAAACCCGCCGCTGGGACCTCGCGCTCACGCGCGTGCGCCACGAGCAGGAGCGCGTACTGCTCGACATCGTCCGCCACGCGAAGAACACCTCCTTCGGCGTCGCCCGCGACTTCGCCGGCATCCGCGACTACCGCGACTTCGCCGCGAGCGTGCCCATCGGCGACTACGACTCGTTCTCGCCCTTCATCGAGCGCATGCGCCGCGGCGAAAAGAACCTGCTCGTGCCCGAGTTCGTCCGCTATTACGGCAACTCGTCCGGCACCTCCACGAACGGCCGCTCGAAGTTCCTGCCCATCACCGAGCGCCAGGTCGCCCTCCAGCGCAAGGCCGGCACGGACGGCCTGTTCCGCACGCTCGCCATGCTGAGCGACGACACCTTCCCCGCGGGCTTCACCATTGGCCTGTTCCCGCCGACCACCATGAAGGTCGAGGGCCCGGTGCTCATCACGTCCAACCCCGCGCTCATGAGCGCCAGGATGCCGCTCTTCACGAAGCCGAACTACCTCCCCGACGAGGAGTGCAAGCGCATGGCGGACTACGACGCCAAGCTCGCGCGCATCGCCGAGAAGTACATCGACTACGATGTCCGGGCGCTCGCCGGCACGACGTGCTGGTTCACGCTCATGTTCGAAAAGCTGCTCGCGGAGGCCCGCCGTCGCGGCCGCTCCGAGCGCACCGTGAGCCAGATCTGGCCGAATCTGCGCATGCTCCTCGGCGGCGGCGTCTCGGCCGACCCGTATCTACCCGTCATCCGCGACATGATGGGCCGCAGCGACGTGCTGCTCGTCGACACGTACAACGCGACCGAGGGCGGCATCTACGCCTCGTCGGACCACAGCGGCGAGCCGGGCATGCTGATGCAGCCCCACCGCGGCACCTTCTTCGAGTTCGTCCCGCTCGAGGAAAATGACTCTCCGAACCCCACGCGCGTCCCTCTCTGGGAAGTGGAGCTCGGCAAGCCGTACGTGATCCTCGTCACCACCGTCTCGGGCCTCTACGCTTACAAGCTCGGCGACATCGTGCGCTTCCCGCGCCGCAATCGCATGGAATACGTCGGGCGTCTCAGCGGTTGCCTGTCCGTCACGCAGGAGCTCACCACGCACGTCGAGGTCGAGAAGGCCGTCGCGAGCGCGATCGGCCGCGTGCCGTGCACCACGGTCGACTTCGGCGTGAGCGCCGAGATCGGCGCCAAGTCGCGCTACATGCTGTTCGTCGAGTTCGTGCCGGGCAAGGGCCCCGCCGATCGCGACGCCTTCGCCCGCGCCTTCGACGAGGGCATGTGCGAGCAGAACCGCGTCTACCGCGAGCACCGCAAAGGCGACGTCGCCATCCTGGCTCCGCACGTCGTCGTGCTCCAGGAGGGGGGCGCTCGCCGGTACCTCGATCAGGTCACCCGCGGCAACATGCAGGGCAAATTCCCCCGGATCATCGATCCGTCGCGCAAGGCCCAGGTCCTGGCTTTCGCCGAGTCGGGGGCGTTCTCGTGAGGACCCGACGAAATGACTATTCCAAGAGTTCGTGTCTCGTTGTCGATTGCGCCGCCGCCTTGAGGGCGACGGCGAAAAAAAGCAGGAATTCCACGCTTAATCTTTGGCGCGGCCCTGCACGGAGAAGGCTGTCATGAAGAAACTCGGAGTTTGTATCGTAGGCGTTCACGGCGCCGTCGCCTCCACGGTCATCGCGGGGGTGCACATGATGGTAAAGGGCCAGGCGCCTCGCTACGGCATGGTCACCGAGAAGACGCCGGCGGCCATCAGCGAGTCGATCGCGGATTGGCTCGACTTCGTGCCGCTCGAGAACCTCGTCTTCGGCGGGTGGGACCTGCGCTTCAAGAACGTCTACGAAGGCGCGCTGCACCACAAGGTGTTCCAGGCCGACCAGCTCCGCCCCATCAAGGAGCAGCTCGAGTCGACCGTCGCGTGGCCGGCCGTCATCGCCAAGAACGGCAAGGTGCCCGAGGGCAACGTCGTGATGGTGGACAGCGTCCGCGAGCAGATCGACATCATCAAGAAGAACATCCTCGAGTTCAAAGAGAAGCACGGCCTCGATCAGGTCGTCGTCGTGAACCTCGCGTCGACCGAGCCGTACCTCGCCGAGGCGCCGGCCCACAAGACGCTCGCGGCCTTCGAGGCGGCGATCGACCAGAACGACAAGGTCATCACGCCGGCGATGCGTTACTTCTACGCCGCCAACTCGCTCGGCGTGCCGTACGTCAACTTCACCCCGTCGCTGACGAACGTCCCCGCGCTCGCCGAGCACGCCGACAAGACGAACAACCCGTACGCCGGCATGGACGGCAAGACGGGCCAGACGCTGGTCAAGACGGCCATCGCGGCGATGTTCCGCGTCCGCCGCCTCCACATCGACGGCTGGTACTCCACCAACATCCTCGGCAACAACGACGGCTTCGTCCTCGCCGACCCCGAGGCGAACAAGACCAAGGTCCTCAGCAAGGCCAGCGTGCTCGACTCGATCGTCGGCTACCCGGTCGAGAACCACCAGGTCCACATCCACTACTACAAGCCCCGCGGCGACTCGAAAGAGGCCTGGGACAACATCGACCTCGTCGGCTTCGCCGGCGTGCCGATGCAGATGAAGGTCAACTTCCTCTGCCAGGACTCGGCCCTCGCGGCGCCGATCGTGCTCGACCTCGTTCGCCTCATCGCGATGGCGAAGCAGCACGGCGAGAAGGGCATCCAGCGCCAGCTGTCGCTCTTCTTCAAGTCCCCCTACGCCGCCCCCGGCGAGACCCCGCAGCACGACCTGTTCAAGCAGGAGAAGCTCCTTCTCGACTGGGCGCAGGGCCTCGCGCGCAAGGTCTCGCGGTAAGAAAAAACCGAGTGTGGAGTGTATGAGCCAGGAATGAAAATGAGGAACGTCGTTCCCCATTTCAATTCCTCCTTCATACACTCCACCTTCGTCTTCCCCCCGGTGAACCATGGATAAGCCGGCATTCTTAGGCGGCACACCCGTGCAGGTGGGCCACCGCAAGTGGCCCATCGTCACCGACGACGACAAGCGCGCGGTCATGCGCGTGCTCGACCGCGGAATCCTCTCCGGGAGCTTCGCTCCGGAGACGCGCGCGCTCGAGGAGGAGTTCGCCGCCTTCGTCGGGGCGAAGTACGCGCTGCTCACGCACTGCGGGACCAGCGCGCTTCAGCTCACGGTCGCGGCCGCGGGCGTGGGCGAAGGCGACGAGGTCATCGTCCCCGCGTACAGCTTCGTCGCCACGCCGCTGTCGGTCGCCCTGCAGGGCGCGACGCCGGTCTTCGTCGACGTGGATCCCGAGACGGGCCACATGGACCCGGCCCTCGCGGAGGCCGCGATCACGCCGCGCACCAAGGCGATCATGCCGGTGCACATCCACGGCCAGGCGGCCGACATGACCGCGCTGCTCGCGCTCGGGCAGAAGAAGAAGCTCGCGATCCTCGAGGACGCGGCGCAGGCGCAGGGCGCCGAGCACCAGGGCAAGCGCGTCGGCGCGCTCGGCGCTTCGGGCGGATTCTCGCTGCAGTCCAGCAAGAACCTCACCGCGGGCGAGGGCGGCCTGTTCGTCACCAACGATCAGGGCGCGGCCGAGCTCGCCAACCAGGTGCGCAACTTCGGCCAGGACCTCCGGCTCTCCGACGCGGCGCACTTCGATCCGGAGCGCTCGCTCGACGGGCACCGCAGCCTCGAGTCCATCGGGATGGGCTCGATGTACCGCGGGAACGAGATGGCCGCTGCCTTCGCGCGCTCGCAGCTCGCGCGCCTGCCCGCGCTGACGGCGGCGAGCCAGAAGAACGCCGAGCGTCTCGCGCACAGGCTCAGTGAGCTCCCGGGCGTGCACGCGCCGCGCTCGCTACCAGGCCGCACGAGCGTGCACCACAAATACCGCGTCCGGCTCGATCCCAAGCAGGCCGGCCTCGACGTCGCGCCCAAGGTGCTGCGCGACGCCATCAAGGCCGCGCTCGTCGCCGAGGGCTGCGAGGTCGTCTTCTGGCAGTCCGCGCCGCTCCCCGCGCAGCAGGTCTTCCGCACCCACGCCCACTCCACCCTGCGCACGCTGCCCGGCGGGACGAACCTCGACGA
>DATIQP010000365.1:0-3266 GCA_035470765.1 Polyangiaceae bacterium
AAAGTGCCACCTTGTGCCTTTAGCTGATCCGTATATCGTCGGCCCGTGTTTTCGAGGGTATGGCCTTGGCGTCGCGCCTGCGCGCCCTTGCTCGTCGCGGCGACGACGCTGGTCGTGGGGCGCGCTGCCGCGTCGCCGGAGGACCTCTTCGGCTACGGCCCTCGCTCCATCGCCTCCGGCGCCACCGGAACGGCGACGAGCAGCGACTTCGAGGCCGCCTACACCAACCCCGCGCTGCTCTCGCGCATCGAGCGGCCGAAGCTGGCGCTCGGCATGCTCGGGGCGAACTTCGACGTCCACGCCGACGGCGAAGGTCTTCCGGGTCGCATCGAGTCGCTGCCCGCCCACGGCATCGACATCGGCGTCGACCTGCCGATCCCGCTGCAAGGCGCGCTCGCGCACCGCATCTCGGGCGCGCTCGCGTTCTACACGCCGACGGACGTGGTCGTCCGCGGCCGCATCCTCTACCCCGAGACGCCGCAGTTCCCGCTGCTCTCGGATCGCGCGCAGTGCCTGGCCATCCGCATGGGCCTCGGTGTGGATCTGGGGTACGGGCTGCGGGTCGGGGCGGGCTTCGGCGCGCTCGCGGAGATCGTGGGCAGCGTCATCGTCGCCACCGACTCGACGGGGCGGGTGGGGTCGCGCATCGACGACCAGCTCGTCGCGACGTACGCCCCCATCCTCGGCGCGTCTTGGGAGAGGCCGCTCGCGCACGGCACGCTGCGCGTCGGCGCGGTCTTCCGCGGCGCGCTCGCCGCGCGCTTCGCAGTCTCGATCGACGCGACGAAGCTCAGCTCGCTCAACATCCCCGTCTTCAACATCGCGGGTCTCGCCCAGTACGATCCGTTGCAGGCGGGGCTCGAGGCAGGCTGGGAGAATACCCACTGGAAGCTCGCGGCGGGCCTCACCTGGAAGCACTGGAGCGACTACCCGGGGCCGCTCGAGCCCACGCTGCCGTGCCCGCCCGACGAGCCCGACTGCGGCTCGCTCCAGGTGACGCGCGTAGGCTTCTCGGACACCGTCGTCCCGCGCCTCGGCGTCGAGCGAAGCTTCGGGCTGCCGCGCGGGGCCGCGCTGCACGCGCGGGGCGGCTACTTCTTCGAGCCGACCCCGGTGCCGAGCCACCTGCCGAGCTCGCAGCGTTACGACATCCCGACGCAGGCCCTCGTGGACGTGCCGACGCGCTACTTCGACGCCGATCGCCACGTGCTCACCGCCGGCCTCGGCGTGACGCTCGAGAAGCCGCTGCGCATGAGCATCGACGCCTTCGCCCAGCTTCACGTCCTCCAGCCGCGCACCGTCACGCTCGACGCGGGCGCGTCGGACGGCTCCGCGTCGACGGGCAGCCTTTCGGGGACGATCCTCGTCACCGGGGTGCAGCTCGGGGTGGGGTTCTAGCCATGCGTCGACGCTCTCGCCTCGGGCTCGCCGCCGGGATCGCGCTCGTCTTCGCGAGCGCGCGCGCGGAGGCCAACCCGCTCGACACCTTCGGCTTCGGCTCGCGAGGCCCCGCGATGGGCGACGCCCAGGCCGCCGACGCCAGCGATTTCTCCGCCAACTACTACAACCCCGCCGGCCTCGTGCACGCACAGCGCTTCGAGATCGCGTTCGGCTACTTCCGCGCCGAGCACCAGCTCGAGACCAACGGCCGGAACAACGGCGTCGACCCGGTCGCGGGCCTCGTCGGCGGCATCGTCCTGCCGGGGCGCGTCTTCGGCGTGCCCGTCGCGTTCGGCCTCGGGCTGCACCTCCCCGACGATCGCCTCTCGCGCGTGCGCGATCTGCCGCAGACCCAGCCGCGCTGGGAGCTGTACGACAACCGCAACCAGAGGCTCTACCTCGCGGCCAACCTGGCGATCGCCCCGTGGCCGTGGCTCGAGATCGGTGGCGGCCTGTCCTTCATGGCGTCGACCACCGGAAGCCTCGACATCACCGGCGAGGCGAACCTCTTCAACGCGAGCCAGTCGCAGCTGCGCCACCAGGTGGACGCGGATCTCACCGCGGTGCGCTACCCGCAGCTCGGCGCGCGCGTGTGGCTCGGCCGACGCGCAGCGCTGGCGCTCGTCTACCGCGGCCAGTTCGCCCTCGATCTGAACCTCACCGCGCGCCTCTACGGAGACATCTCGCACCTCACGACGGCTTACTACGCGCTCAAGACCGCCAGCGTCGACGCGTTCTTGCCGCAGCAGGTCGTGCTCGGCGGGAGCTTCTTGCCGCACGACCGCCTCAAGGTCGACATCGACTTCACCTGGGTGAACTGGAGCGCGTACGTCACGCCCGTCGCCAACCTCGACGTGACGCTCGCCATCCCGCCGCCGGTGGGAGGGTGGCCCGCGGGCATCTCGCCGCCGAGCGTGCCGGCGGCGACGCAGGTCGTGCCCCTGAAGATGAGCGATCGCATCGTGCCGCACGTCGGCGTCGAGTGGCTCGCCTACGAGCGCGGCAAGTTCAAGGGCTTCGTCCGCGCGGGCTACGAGTACCAAAAGTCGCCCGTCGCGCCGCAGACCGGGCCGACGAACTACGTCGACCGCGACCGTCACACCGCCGCGCTCGGCTTCGGGCTGCGCGTCGACAAGCCGGTCGCCATCCTGTCGGGCGACGTACGCTTCGACGTGCACGCCCAGCTGAGCGTACTGCCGGACGCGCTGACGACGAAGATCGATCCGGCCGATCCGGTCGGCGACTACGTGGCCGGCGGGCTGATCTGGAACCTGGGTGCGACCATGCTGGTGGGGTTCTGATGGACAAGAGCGCTCGCGCCATCGTCGTCGGCTGCTTGCTCGCGGGCCTCCTCGTGAGGTGCGCCACGCTGGCGGAGCTCGCCCACGGCGACGAGAACCTGCCGACGGCGGGCGTCGGGCCGTTCCGAAAGCTCGCCGGCGCCGAGGTCCGAGGCGTCGCGCCGTACGTCCTCGACAACGAGTCCGGCGATTTCCGCGAGCCGGCGGCGCTGCCGCTCACGAGCGGGACGACCACGGACGTTGCGCTCTACTTCGTCGCCAAGGACGCGTCCGGGCACGACGTGATCCTGCGGACGCGCTCGACCGACGGGCGCACCTTCTACGGGGCGACGCAGGACTTCGGCCACCATCCCGCGCAGGTCCTCGCGGCCGATCAGGGCTGGGAGGGCGCCGACGTGGCCGGGCCGAGCGCGCTCGCGGTGGGCCCGGAGGTGTGGCTGTATTATGCGAGCAACGGCTCCGTGGGGCTCGCCAAGTCGGCCGACGGCCTGACCTTCACCAAGGCTTCGGCGGTCCCGGTGCTCG
>DATIQP010000366.1:0-7131 GCA_035470765.1 Polyangiaceae bacterium
GCCTCCATCATGCCCTCGCCGAGCGTCGGGTGCGGGTGGATCGTGAGGCCGACGTCCTCGAGGAAGGCGTGCATCTCGAGCGCGAGCGCGCCCTCGCTGATGAGATCGCTCGCCCCCGTGCCGACGACGTGCACGCCGAGCACCTCGTGGGTCTTCGCGTCGGCGACGACCTTGAAGAACCCTTCGGTCTCGTTGTTGGCCATCGCGCGGCCGAGCGCCGAGTACGGGAACTTGCCGACGCGGACCTCGATGCCCTTCTCCTTCGCCTGCTGCTCGGAGAGGCCGGCGACGGCGATCTCGGGATCGGTGAAGATCGCGGCGGGGATCGCCACCCAGTCCTTGGCCGCCTTGTGGCCGGCGATGACCTCGGCGATGACCTCGCCCTCCTTGGTCGCCTTGTGGGCGAGCATCGGGAAGCCGCTCACGTCACCGATGGCGTAGACGTTCGGCACGTTGGTGCGCCCCTGCCCGTCGGTGGGGACGAAGCCGCGCTCGATCTTGACGCCGATCTGCTCGAGGCCGATGCCCGCGCTGTTGGGCCGCATGCCGACGGCGACCATGACGACGTCGCACGGCACGGTCTCGAACTTGCCGCCACCAAGGTCGATGCGCACCGCCACCGAGCCGTCGCCCTGCTTCTCGTAGCCCATGGCCTTGGCGCTCTTGAAGAGCTTCGCGCCGCGCTTGACGAGCTTCTTCTCGACGACGGCCGTGAGATCCGGATCGGTGCCGGGGAGCAGCGTCGGCGTCATCTCGACGACCGTGAGCTCGCTGCCGAGCGACTGGTACACCATGCCGAGCTCGAGGCCGATGACGCCGCCGCCGATGACGAGCAGCCGCTTCGGCACGGTGCGCAGGCTGACGGCGTCGCGCGCGCCGATGATCTGCTTGCCGTCGAACTTGAAGCTCGGGATCTCGATGGTGGAGCTGCCGGTCGCGATCACGACCGCCTTGGTCGCGTCGACGATCTCGGTGCCGCCCTCGCGCGTCTTGACCTCGACCTGGTTGGCCTTCAGAAAGCGCGCCTCGCCGTAGAGCAGCTCGACGCCGTTGCCGCGGAACAGGCCCTTGATGCCGCTGGTGAGCTTCTTGACGATGCCCTCTTTCCAGTCCTGCATCTTGTTGGTGTCGATGCGGACGTTGTCGGCCAAGAGGCCCATCGTCTCGCCGTGCTTCGTCTTCTCGTAGGTGTGCGAGGCGCTGATGAGCGCCTTGCTCGGCACGCAGCCCCAGTTGAGGCACACGCCGCCGACCTCTTCCTTCTCGACGCAGAGCACCTTCAGTTTGAGCTGCCCGAGCCGGATCGCGCAGCCGTAGCCGCCGGGCCCGCCGCCAATGACCACCACGTCGTAGGACTTGTTCGCCATCACTCCGTCTCCGTCTCCGACTCCATCCCCCAGGCCGTCTCCGTCCCTAGGTGCGTGTGCTGAATAGCACACGCACACAGCCTCGGACGAGCCTCGGCTAGTTGTGCGTAGGGGCGGGCGGGAGCTTTTCCAACTGCTCCTTCTGCTCGCGCAGGTGCCACGGCAGCTCGGCGTAGACGTCCTCGAAGAGCGTCGACCGATCCGGCGCCGGCAGCTGCTCGACGGCCTTGATGGCCGGGCTGATCTCGTCCTGCAGCTCCTGCTCGAGCGCGGCGTCGCGCGCGTCGTCCATCAGGCCCCGCACGACCAGGTGCTTGCGCAGCCGATCGAGTGGGTCCTTCTGCCGCCACGCTTCGACCTCCGTCTCGCTGCGGTAGCGCGTCGGGTCGTCGCTCGTCGAGTGAGCGCCGATGCGATAGGTGAACGCTTCGACGAACGTCGGCCCGCCTCCCGAGCGCGCCCGCTCGAAGGCCTCGCCGAGGACCTTGCAGACTGCAAGCAAATCGTTGCCGTCGACGCGCACGCCCGGGACGCCGTAGGCGCGGCCCTTGACGGCGATGGTGCGCGACGCGGTCTGCCTCTCGGTGGGCACGCTGATCGACCAGTGGTTGTTCTGGCAGACGATGACGCACGGCGCGTGAAAGACGCCGGCGAAGTTCATCGCGTTGTGGAAGTCCGGCTGGCTGGTCGCGCCGTCGCCGCAGAAGCCGACCGCGATGTTCTGTTTGTTCTCGTTCGCGACCGATCCCTCGCTTCGCTCGGGCGTGCGGCTCGACTTCTTGGACTTCATCGCCCACGCGCAGCCGACGGCTTGCGGGATCTGCGGGCCGATGACGGAGGACCACGAGACCTGGTTGACCTCACGCGCGGAGTGGTGGCTCGGCATCTGCCGGCCCTTGAGCACGTCGCCCGCGTTGCCGAAGATCTGGGCGATGAACTTGTCGAGCGGGAAGCCGCGCACGAGCATGACGGCCTGCTCGCGCAGCGCGGGGAAGACCCAGTCGTCCTTGTCGACCATGAGCCCGACTGCGATCGGCGTCGCCTCCTGGCCGTGCGCGGCGCCGTAGAAGCCGACGCGGCCCTGGCGCTGCAGGACGATCATGCGCGCGTCGAGCAAGCGCAGCCGCCGCATCTCGCGGTAGCCGCGCAGCAGCGTCGCGTCGGGCAGGTGCGGATCCGTCGCGGGATCGGCGGTGCCGTCGTCGCGCAGGACGCGCAGCAGGCCGACGTCGGGGTCCGTGTCTTTCAGCTCGAATTCAGGGAGCATGGAGTTCCATGTCTCGGTCCGAGCTCTCGCTTCGCGCGAGCGTGCGGCACCGGCGCGCGCACTCTAGAGCGGCTCGCGCGCGCCGTCGAGCGGTCTACCACGGCGGTGAAGCCGCCGAGGCTACTGGCAGATGCCCAGCCACGTCGGCAGAGAGCCGCCCCAGCTGACCGTCTTGCAGGTCTCGTTGGTCGGGCAGCCACCCTTGCCGGGACCGAGGGTCTCGATGCCCGCGTCGTACGGTCCGCCGCCGGAGTAGCAGACCCACTGGCAGCTGAAGCTCCCGCCGTCTGCGGAGCCCAGGCACATCAGGCCGTCGTTGCAGGCGTTGCTCGCCGAGCACGCCGACTTCTCGGGCAGGCCGGCGTCGCCGTTAGGGTAGCCCACGCACTTCGCGGTGCCGCTGCTATCCTGGATCAGGCAGGTCTGCCCGCCGCCGCACCCCTGGATATCGAAGGGCTGACAGCCCGAGCTGTAGGTGCAGACCGCGTACATCGGCTGGTTGTTGTTGTCGGTGACGTTGAGATCGCAGCGGCCGACGTAGCCCTCCGGGCTCGTCCCGCACTCGGAGTCGTTGTTGAGGCAGCAGTGCTTGGCGCAGCGGCCCTGGATGCACTCGAGACCGGGCACGCACGACGCGGTCTGAGTGCATGTGTGCCCCTCCGCGAACGACCCGCCGCCGTTCGGGGAGCACGTCGTCACGAAGCCGCCGTCGCTTCCTTGAGTGACCACGCACTCCTGGCCGGTGTTGCAGTTCTGGGCGACGATGTCGCAGGTGCCCGTGATCGTGGTCGTCGTGCAGGGGCCGGTGGAGCCGTCGCCGCCGCCGCCGTCGGTGCCGCCGCCCCCGTCGGGCTTGGTCGTCACGTCGCTCTTGGCGTCGCCCCCGCCGCCGCTGTCGACGCCGCCGTCGGTGTTGTAGCTGGGGCTCGAGCACGCGACGCCGAGCGCTCCGCACGCGATGAGCGCCCCCGAACCCACGATCAACCAGGACCTCGTCGACATGGAAAGCAAGTGCATCTTCCGCCTCGTTATGGGTGAGTCATACCACAAGCCCGGAAGGCGGGCTGCTGTCGGCGATCAGGGGCCGGCGTCGTCGGCGGGGCCGCAGAAGAAGTGGACGATCCGGCGGAGGAACTCCTTCTGCTGCGCGCCACCCGCGGGGTCGAGCGCCGGGTCGGGGAAGCAGTCGTAGCCGACGCCGGCCGCCGCGTCCGGGTCGAGCAGCGGGGCGCACGGGCCGTTCGGGTCCTGCACCCTCGCGTCGTACGACGCGCAGACGCCGCCGCTCGCGATGGAGAGCGCGGAGCACGCCGCGAAGGCGTCCCCGCCGCCGATCTGCTGCTGGCCCTCGCACAGCACGCACGCCGCCTCCTGACAGCCGTACGACTCGAAGATGCGCTGGCCGCACGAATCCGGCTGGCCGACCTGGCCCAGCGCGAGGTCCACGCACCCGCCGTAGTTGAAGCGCGCCTGCTGCGAGCCCGTGAAGACGAGCACGCCCCACGCCGCCGCGGTGCTCTGCGTCTCGATGCACGCGGCGCAGCCCGCACCGGGCTGGCCGGCCAGGAACTCGCCGCACAAGCTCGTCGTGTCGGTCTGGCACGCGGCGTAGTCGTCAACCTGCGTGTCGGAGCAGCGGCCGGCGTGCGCCGGAGTCTCCGGAGGGGTCATCGGGCCGCTCGCGCCGCCCTCGTTCGGCCCGCAGGTGCCCGCCTCGGTCTGGATTCCGCCGTCGCCGATCTGCGCATCGAGCCCGGCGTCGACGGTCACGGGCGCCGTGCTGGTGCAGGCCGTCAAGATGGCAGCGGCCACGACGGTGGAGGCCCCCACGAGCGCGGCGGCCGAGAGGAGCGCGCCGCCGAGCCTCACTCCGAGCCGGGTTGTGGGAGCGGCTGGACGGAGTGGAGCCGAAAATTTCGTTGCGGCATAGGGAAAGGCCCCGGGCGGACGCCGATGACGGCGTTCGCGTCGGGGCCTTCGGCCTGTGCTTGACTCGAGGCGGCCGGCGCCGGCGGGCTCGGCTCGTCACACGTGGAGTAACACCCACCCGCGACGAGCCACGCCGCCAGCAACAACCGCCGCATGGGCTAGATCAGAGACCCGTGCCGCAGAAGACGTTCACGAACGCCGGAACGTCCGTGTCGGCCTGCGGGAAGCACTTGAGCGCACCGGCCGGAGCCGCGTCGCCCTGCAGGGAGGCGCACGCCGGGTCGGTGGTGAACTTGTCGCCGTACGACTTGCACTCGGCGTTGAGCGCCGCGTTGACGCAGGTCGAGAAGTCCGACGAGGTGCCGCCGGTGGTGGTGCAGGTGCCGCACGCGTAGTCCTGGCAGCCGTAGCTGGCGCTCAGGACGTCGCCGCACGAGCCGGCGCCGCCGGCCTGCTTCTCCTGCGAGACCTGGCTGAGCTCGAGGTCGAGGCAGCCGGGGGAGTTGAGCGAGCAGCCGGAGCTGGTGCACACGAGCGCGCCCCATGCCGCGGCCGACTGGAGGGTGAAGACGCAGCTGACGCAGCTGCCGGCGTCCGCGTTCGCGCTCTGCCAGGCGCTGCAGGTCGTCGACGTGCCGGAGCCGAAGCAGGCCGTCACGAAGTCGTTGATCTGCGTCTGCGTGCAGGCGTTGGCCATCTGGGTGGGCGCGCTCTGCGTGGTCGGCGTGAAGCCGCTCACGTCACAGAGCTCGCAGGCCAGACCGGAGGTGCAACCGCCGCCGTCGCCGGTGGTGCCGGTGTCCGGCTTCGTGCTGGTGTCGGCCTTGGCGTCCGTGCCGCCGTCGGTCTTCGCCGGGCTGCTGCTACAGCCGTAGGACCCCATAACCGCCATGAAAACGGCCGTCGAAACGACCAGTGCGCTCTTGAACTGCATGATTTCCGCCTCCAAACGCGACAGCGAGGCTGCCGCAAGCTGTACCCGCCGAAACTTGATTATTGGCTTCGAGCGTTCCCGCGGGATTCAAAGAAAGCCCGCGACGTACCCTGACGTGTTTTTGACGACGCGCAAGCCGCGGCGATTCGCTCGCCCCGGCCTGCGGGCTGGGATTCGCTGCCGCTCGAATTGGGCGACAACGGGCGCGGACTATACCTTCACGCCTCAGCCCGTCAACGGAAACATGAGCTGATTTAAGATGCGCTCTCGCCAGGTTGGAATTCTCTAGCCGAGAGAGAACGCGCCAGCAGGCCGATGAAGACGGCGACGAGCAGCGCCTCGGTCTTGCCGATGCGCTCGCTCCACGCGTGGACGCGTTCGAGCTCGAGGCCAAGCTCGCCGAGGCCGCGGATCGCGCCGCGCTGGTGCAGGCTCACGATGGCGGGCGAGAGCCAGAGGCCCTGCACGATCGCGCAGAGGCCCGCGAGGGTCGCCGAGGCGAGACGCGCCACGTCGAGGCGATTCGGCGCGGCGTCGCCGAAGCGCATGCGCACCACCTCCGCGACGGCGACGACGGCGGCCGCGCTCATGGCGAGCCGGTCGAACGAGACGAAGACGTGGGTCATCGCGTCGGCGCTCCCGGGCATCGGCACCTCGCGGAAGACGGTCGGCGCGACGATGGCGCCGAGCACGAAGATGCCGCCGAGCCACACGCCGGCGGCGAGCAGCGCCGCGATCGTCGCGGCGAGGCGGATGCGCGGGGGAGTCATCAGAGCACCATCGTGACGCCGTGGTTCGGATCGCGCGTGCCGATCTCGAGCGCGGCGGCGCGCGACGTCAGGACGACCGGGGCGCGCCCTCGCACCGCGACCTCGAGTCGCGCCGAGGCGAGCTTGCTGTTCAAGCAGTAGTTCATGCTGCCGTCCGGGTTGGCGTAGTGCAGGCCCACCATGTCCTCGGGGGTCGACGAGAGCTCGCCGCGCAGAGAGACCATGGGGCTGTGCCCCGAGAATTCCCAGCGGCGAAACGTCACCGAGGCGCGGTTGCGCGCGAGGTCGGCCACGCGGTTCAGCTCGTAGCGGACGCCGTGGTAGCGGAGCAGGAGGACGCTCAGCATCGGCAGGGTGGCCGGCCCCACGCGCACCCGGCCGCTCACGCCCTCGAAGACGACGTCGTCGTCCTCGTTCCACTGGTTGCAGTGCCCCCAGCCGTAGAGCACCGGGTGGCGGCTCTGCCAGTTGTGGCCGAGGCTCCCCCGCCAGCCGCGCACGTCCCACGTCTCGCCGCGGACGCGCACCTCGCCGGTCGCGCGCAGGTCCGGCAGCGGCGTCATCGTCTTGCCGGACGGAAACGGCCCGTCGTACATGCGCGCCAGCGGGTAGTGCCCGAGCGGCTGCGAGGGGTCGACGAGCTCGAGATCGAAGGCGAGGCTCTCGTCCCCGCGGCGCAGATCGCCCTTCACGCGCTCACGCGTCATCGTGAGATCGGGCAGGGCGACGTCGAGGCGCTCCTTCGAGAAGTGCGCGTACCCGAAGGGCACCGCGGTCTTGATCGCGACGGGGCCGCGCTTGCGGTCGAAGGCGATGGCCCAGCTCTCGGCGAGCACCTCGCCGCGGCGTTGCGGCGCGAAGATG
>DATIQP010000367.1:0-7515 GCA_035470765.1 Polyangiaceae bacterium
CGAGGTCAATCCCCTGCCCGGCCTCACGCCGGACTACAGCGATCTGTGTCTCATCGCGAACGGCGCGGGCATGGACTACCGCACGCTCATCGGCGAGATCCTGAGCGGCGCGATCAAGCGCTGGCGCGACAAGCGCGGAGACCTCTCGCGCCCGGAAGAGGCCGGGTCGAAGCCCGCCATCCACGCGGACGACGACACCATGACGAACTGAGCGTGCCCAAGGAGCCCTTCCGTCGGCTGCAGGTAGCACGCCGACATTTGCCTTCGCTTCGCTCGGCTTCACCAGACGAACGGCAGGAGAGCGCGCCGCTCGGGCGGGTAGTCGGGGAACGTCTTCCGGTACCAGGCGTGGTTCGCCGAGGCGCGGGGCGCCAGGTTGGCGATCGTGTAGACGAAGAACGCCGCGCCCGCGCCCGACCAGCACGCGACCGCCCAGCCGCCCCACTCGAGGATCTCGCCCAGGTAGTTCGGGCTCGAGACGAGCCCGTAGAGCCCTCCGCGCGGGATGCGGTAGCCGGTCTCGCCCGGCTTGCGCAGCGCGAGCAGGCGCCGATCGGCGTCCAGGTTCACGAGCATGCCGAGCGCGAACAGCAGCGCGCCGACGATGAAGCGACCGCCCGCGAGCCAGCCCTCCGGGTAGTCGCCGAGCTCGGCGATGTAGCTGGCGTTGGCCGTGCTGTTGAGCAGGTTGAAGGCGATGGCCATCGCCACGATCACCACCGGCATGCGCTTGCCCCGGCTCTTGAGGCGCAGCGGGTAGACGAGCGTGCGGTGCGCGTAGTGGATCGTCCACATGAAGTAGAGCGCGAGAGGCGCGGCGAGCGTCCGGTGCGCGCCGTGCCAGTAGATCCACGAGAAGTAGAGGAGCGACGGGCTCTCCATCACCGCCCAGCCGATGCGGTCGGGCAGCGTCGGGCCCCACCCGCGGCGCGTGTGGCGCCCGTACGGAGCGACGACGAAGCGAAGCGCGACGAACGTCACGACCGCGAGGCCGAGCATCACGATCGTGAGAAGCTCGTAGGTGGCGCGCGAGACGGGCAAGCGGCCGATTATGCCCGAGCTGCGTGCTTTTCGGGAATGTGGCTCATCGCCCGCTCGGCGAGCGCGGTGATGGTGAGCGACGGGTTGACGCCCGGGTTGGCGGAGACGGCGCTGCCGTCGACGACATAGAGGCCGTCGTGGCCGAAGACGCGGTGGCGGTCGTCGATCACGCCCGACTCTGCGCTGGCGCCCATGCACGCCCCGCCGAGGATGTGCGCAGTGGAGGGCACCCCGAGTGCGGTCTCGGTCAGCAAGGTGGCCGCCACGCCGCCGACCTTCTCGGCGAAGCGGTTGGCCAGGTCGAGCGCCTCGGGCATGTTCGCCTGCGGCGCCTGCGACGGGTCGTCCAGCACGGTGAGGAGCCCGCGCCGGAAGCCGGTGTGCACGCCGCGGCCGAGGCGCATGCGTAGCGCGCCCTCGAGCGTGCGCATGTACAGCAGGATCTGGCTCTGCTTGGCGAAGTCGGCGACGGCGTACGCTCGCGCCCAGCGGACCGGGTGCGTCGCGAAGCTCCGCGCCGCGCTGGCCGCACGGCCGAGGGCCGTGGCGCCGCGCGACTGCGGCAAGATCATGGTCCGAAAGAAGCCGGAGCCGGCGGAGTAGCGCACGGGCTCGATGTGGCTGTGCTCGTCGGTGTGGAGGATCGAGGTGATGGCGATGCCGGCCGAGAAGTCGGCGGCGCGATCGGGCACGATCACCCCGAAGAGCGCCTCGCTGTTGGTGCGCACGAAGTCGCCGACGCGATCGGAGAGCGCGGGGAGGCCGTCCTTGTCCTCCTTCAACGCGAGCAAGAGCGGCACCGTCCCCATGACGCCGCCGGCGAAGATCACGCGCTCCGCGTTCAGCGCCTCGTCGCCCCCGGGACCTCGCACCTCGACGCGCCAGCGGGACTGCGCCGCGCGCCGCACCGCGACGACCTCGGTCTCGGGGCGCACCGTCGCTCCGCGCTTCTCTGCAAGATACAAGTAGTTGTAGTCGAGCGTGTTCTTGGCGCCGACACGGCAGCCGGTCATGCAGGCGCCGCAGAAGATGCAGCCGGTGCGCGCCGGCCCTTCCCCGCCGAAGTACGGATCGGGCACGCGCACGCCCGGCTTGCCGAAGAAGACGCCGACGTCGGTGGGGTGGAAGTGCTCCTCGCGCCCGATGTCGCGCGCGATCTCGCGCAGCACCTCGTCGCCGCGCTCGAGCCGGGGGTTGCGAGCGGCGCCGAGCATGCGCTTGGCCGTGTCGTAGTGCGGAGCGAGCTCACGCTTCCACGGCGCGAGGCTCGCCCACGACCGCGCCTCGAAGAAGTCGTCCTTCGGGACCGGCAGCGTGTTGGCGTAGACGAGCGAGCCGCCGCCCACGCCCACGCCGTGCAGCACCGTCACGTGCGGCAAGAACGACATCTGGAAGAAGCCCTTGAGGCCGAGCGGCGGCATCCACATCCAGCGCCGCAGATCCCAGTTCGACTGGGGGAACTCGGCCGGCGCCCAGCGCTTGCCCTTCTCGACGACGAGCACGCGGTAGCCCTTCTCCGAGAGGCGCAGCGCGCTCACGCTCCCGCCGAAGCCCGAGCCGATGACGATGACGTCGAAGTCGAAGTCGCTCACGGCCGTGAGCGTAGCGCATTCGATGAAGGCGAAGAGAGCTCCGCAAGGCTGTCCGGCTACGAGCCGGGCGCGTCGGGCCTCGGGACCGTGGTCGAGGCAGAAAACGGGAGCTTGCGGGTCACCCGGCGCGAGCTTGGATCCGAGCCAAAGGTGCGAATTTGTAAGGGTGTACCCGGCGGCGTTTCGACGGACCGGGGCACTATGACTTTTTCCTCTCATCGGCCGTCCAACGGACGGCTACACTCTCGGGTGCCGGGTCAATTTTGGCGTCCCGCGCGGCGAAGCCGCGACGGAGAACCGCCGCAGGATAATCCCCATGGGCATGTTCAACATTCGTAACTTCTCGGCTGTCGCGTTGGTGCTCGGCTCGCTCGCCGCGACCGGCTGCTACGGCTACGTCGAGCCCGCCGCTCCGGGAGAGGTGGTCGTCGGCGACTACGGCTACGAGCCGCAGTACTACGACGGCTACATGGTCTACTACGACGGGGTCGGCCGGCCGTACTACTACGCCAACGGCGGGCAGATCTGGATCTCGCCGGGCTCGCCCTACTACGCGGGGTACGTCAACCACTACCGCACGTACGGCGGGGCCTACAACCGCTGGTACGCCGGCGACGGCTACCGGTACCGCACCTACCGCGGGACGGGCGGCTACTACGGCGGCCACTACAGCTACAACAACAACAACCGCTACAGTCGCGGCGGCGGCTACGTGCGCGCGCGCCCCAGCACGGGCGGCTCCGAGCGTGGCGGACGCGGCGGCGGCGGCGGCGGTCGCCGCCGGTAGGCCCAGCTCTCGATCCCGAGGCGCTTCTCGACCGCGGAGATGCGAGCGGCGCTCATCGGCGCAGCCTGCCCTCGCCGGGGCCGGGCAGGACGTACACGCGCGCGCAGTCGCTCGCGTAGTCCAGCGCCATCGCCGCGTCTTCTGGGTGGGTCGGGCGAACGCGGTCGGCGTACTCCGCGTACGCGGCCGCGGCCTCCGCGCACTGGTACGCGTCGTGGTAGGCACGCGCCTTCGCGTAGATCGCGATGGAGAGACCGGGAGGCTGAGCCGCCGCGGACTCGAACGCGCGCGCCGCCTCCTCGGTCCGATGGAGACCCGCGAGCGCGACGCCGCGGTAGTACTCGCGCCAGGCGCTCTGTCTGCGGTCGGCGTCGAGCAGCGCGAGCGCACGAGTGTCGTCACCGGCCAGGATGGCCGTCGCGGCCTCCGACAACGACGCGTCCACCTCGGCGCGACGCTGGCAGGTGGTGGTGTTGGCCAGGGCGAGATCCGCGCTCGCCGTATCGAGCGGACGGACCTCGGTCGCGTATTGCCGATAGACGAGCCGAGCCTCGTCGCAGCGTCCTTCCATCGCGAGCGCGTGAGCCTCCTGGTAGAGGAACAGCTCGTGCGACTCCACGGCCGCGGTGCCGGGCACGGGCGCGACGACGGCGCTCGTCACGGGCAGAGGTTGCGGTGTCGCGGTCGCGCACGCGAGCAGCCATGAGCTCGCGAGGATGAATCGGTTGTGCATCCCCTGGGTCGGTGCATCTCCGATGCCTGGGCGGGGTCAGCCGGGAGGCGAACGACGGCGCAGCTCGCCTTCGCATCGCCGGCTTCGGCTTTGCGACGGCGGTCGAGCGGCCGCCAATTCACTCGGCGCGTCACGGGCCCAGTCTGCGAGAAGGACACTCGGCGAGCGCGTCGAGGAACGACGCGGCCCACGACTGCGCGGTCGTGCGCTCGACGATCGCGAGGGAGCGCTCGTGCCGTATCTTCCGCTCCTGGAGCGGCATGCGGAGCGCGCGGTCGAGGTCGCGGGCCATGCCATCGGCCCAGTACGGGTTGGTGAGGATGGCGTCCTTCATCTCGGCGGCGGCGCCCGCGAACTGGGAGAGGACCAGCACGCCGGGGTCCGCCGGGTCCTGCGCGGCCACGTACTCCTTCGCGACGAGGTTCATCCCGTCGCGAAGCGGGGTCACGTAGCCCACGCGCGCCGAACGATAGAGTTGGCTCAGGTGGGGCCTGCTGTAGCCGCGGTAGAGATAGCGGATGGGAACCCAGTGGGCCTCGCCGAACTGCCCGTTGATGCGACCGACGACGCTCTCGACGATCGCGCGCTGCTCGGCGTACTCGGGCACGTCCGCGCGCGACGGGACGGAAATCTGGATGAGCGAGACTTTCCCGCGCCACTCCGGAAAGAGCTCGAGCAGGCGCCCGAACGCCAACAGGCGCTCGGGGATCCCCTTGGTGTAGTCGAGGCGATCGACGCCGAGCACGAGCTTTGCGGTGCCGAGCGATCGCGCGAGGTCTTCGATCTCCTGAACGAGCGCAGGCTCCGGCGCCTCCTGAAAGCTCTGCGGGAAGATCGCGATCGGGAGGGCCGCGACTCGAGTGAAGTGCCCTCGTTGCTCCACGACCGCCGGACCGGATCGCGAGCCGGAGAGCGCGCCCGCGCAGCTGAGGAAGTTCCTCAGGTAGCTCGGCGTGTGAAATCCGATGAGATCGAAGTCGAGCATCGCGTCGATGACGTCTCGCGCCCAGGGCAACATCTCGAGGATGTCCAGTGAAGGAAACGGGATGTGCAAGAACAAGCCGATGCGCCCGCGATGCCCCCTGGCTCGAAGCGCGCGGGCGAGCAGCAGCAGGTGATAGTCGTGCACCCAGACGGTGTCGTTCGGGCCGGCGTGGCGTTGCGCCGCGTCCGCGAACACCTCGTGCACGTCGACGTACGACTTCCAGGTCGCCTCGTCGATGACCACGCGGTTGGGAAACGAGTGAAAGAGCGGCCAGAGCGTCGCGTTGCAAAAGCCGTTGTAATAGTCGCGGAGCCAGGACTGCCTGTAGTCGAACCACGCGAGCGCCGGAGAGCCTTCGTCGACGCCGTGGCTCGGTTCGTCGGCGTCGGGGACGACGCGACCGCTCCAGCCGAGCCACAGCCCGTGCCTCGCGGAGAGGATCGGCTCGAGGGCCGATACGAGGCCGCCGACGTTGTTGCGTTGCACGCGATCCACGGGCTCGGCCCAGCGCAGGTCGGGGAGGCGATTGGAAACGACGAGCAGCGACTCGTCGGGCAGCGAGGGCCGTATCGGCGGTCGGAGCGGCCGGACCGGCAGCACGCCCGGTCGCGCGCCGCTGCGCGTGTCGCGGAGGAACGCGAGGAACTGTCGAACCCCGTCGACTCCGGCGACCTCCCACTGGGCGCGGCTGCGGTGCGGGATCCCTCCGCGGACGAGGACGGCCTCGTCGAGCGGACCGAGCGCGGCGAACAGATGCTCGTCGGTGAGATCGTCGCCGATGGTGACGAGACGAACATCGTTGAGCTGCCTCTTCGCCCAGCCGGCCGCAAACGACTTGCGCGCCGCCGCGGCTCGGACCTCGATGACCTGGTTGCCGTCGACCCGCTCGAAGCTCGCATGGCCGAAGAGGAACTGGTCGATGGCGAGGGTGGCCTCGACGCCGAACGCCGCGCGAGCGTGGTGGGGCATCTGCCGATAGTGGACCGCGCACGACCACGTCTTTCGCTCGACGCGCGCGCCGGCGTACGGCTTGGCGATCGCATCCAGTCGATCCGCGAGCTCCTGGACCGGCTTCGGATCGAGATCGATGGTCGGCTGCCAGGCGCCGTCCCCGCGGTACCACGCACCGTGCTCGGCGACGAGCCAGACCGATGGATCCGAGAAGTAGCGCTCCAGGACCTCGTGCGGTCGCCCGCTCACGACGATGACGTGCACGCCCGGGAGGGCCGTGAGCGACCGCAGCAGCTCGAGCAGCTCCGGATCGGGCACCGCATCCTCCGGCGTCGGCGCAAACGGGATCAACGTTCCATCGAGATCCGTCAGGATCGCGAGGGGCGTATGACGCGCGACGGATTGCCAGTGCTCGATCATGGGATCACGCGTGGGCGGCGGGAACGGGCCGACGACGAGGAGTGCACATCGAGTGTACCTCTCCCTGGCACGACGAGGTCTTTTAGTGCGCGGCCGAGGTCAGCGGACCTCCGACTCCGTGAGGTTCACGGCGCGCTCGAGGGTCGTCGCCAGCGCCTGGGCGGGGCCGCGACCCCAGAAGTGCAAGAACAGGATGCGCGGGTTCTCGCCGGTCATGTGCGAATGGATCGCGACGACGTGGATGTCGCCGGCCTTGAGCGCCTTCAGCACGGACTGGAGCTCGCGCTCGGTCACCGCGAAGTCGCCGTCGACGAGCGCGGAGTCGTCGGTTCCCGCGAAGGCCGCCCAGGTGTTGACGCCCATCGCCTTCCCGATGGCGTCGCCGGACGACGCCGTGGCCTTGCGCCCGATCACCACCTTGTACATCCCGTCCTTCGCGGTTCCCTTCATCCCGAAGACGGCGTCGAGCTTGGCGCCGTCGATGCGGCTGGGGACCGTGACGGCCGGGCTGCCGAAGCTCGACTGCGGCAGCTCGGACTTCTGCCGGACGGCGGCCTGCGCGTCGTGCACGGCCTTGACGGCTTTTGCGAGGGCGAAGGTGCGGCCCTCGCCGCTGATGTGCATGAAGTAGACGCGAGGCTTGTCGAAGAAGAAGTGGTTGTGCAGGGCGGTGACCGCGAGCCCGTTGTCGAGCGCCGCGCTCATCGCGGGACCGACCTCGTCCTCGAAGAGCACGACATCGCCCATGACCATCGCCTCGACCGCAGGCTTCTCCGACGGCATGAACGAGGTCCACGAGGTCAAGCCCATGAAGGGCGGCAAAGCGTTGCCGTCGACCTCGACCGCGATGTCCGTTCGCGGGAACGACAGCTTGACCACGCGGTCCTTCACCTCGGGCTTGGCGCCGAGGACGTTCCCCAGGAGCACGTCGTCGATCGTCTTGTTCTGCGCCAGCGGCACGTACGAGCTGGTCACGGTCGTGACGTCGACCGGCGGTCCCGCGGCC
>DATIQP010000368.1:0-2193 GCA_035470765.1 Polyangiaceae bacterium
GCCGAAGCGCCGGGGATCGGTGTAGCGCGCGCTCGCGATCTTCCGGCGAAGCTCCACGTCGATGCGCACCCGCTCGAACGGCAGCGCGGCTTCGTCGGCGTCGCGCACGGTCCAATCGCCGGTCATGCCGAGGTGCGAGAACATGACGCCCCGGTCGAGCTCGACGCGGAGCCACTTGCCCCGGCGGGTGACGGCGCGGATGGTGCGCCCGGCGGCGCGCGCGCGCTCTCGGAAGACGCGCCGATCGGAGGAGGCGATGCGCAGGATCTTCGCGCCGCAGAGGGCCTGCAGCTCGCGGCGGACAATTTCGACCTCGGGGAGCTCCGGCATCGAGCCCGTAGCTTGTCAGATTCGCGACGCGATCATCAACGATGGCACATCGCCAGATCGGCCTTCGACACGCACTGCGGCGTGCCGAAGAGCGTGACGCAGTAGGTCGGGCAACTGGCGGCGACGTTCTTGGGGTGGCAGACGTCCGTGTCGGCCACGCAGACCCGCTCCTCGAGCCCGCCGCAGATCACCGACGACATCGCGACGCAGGACGCGCCGCTCCCGCAGTCCGCGTCGGTTTCGCAGAGGTCGCACATGCAGTGGCAAGGGTCTAAAAACGAGGGTTGCACGCTCGCGCCGCAAGCGTCGGGCGCGGCCATGCGCCACCGCGGGCATCGTCGAAATGGGCTCGTCGCTTGCGCCGGGGGCGCGTACGAGGCCCAGTTGGACTCGATCTCCGCGTACTCGCTCGCGCACTGGCGCGTCACCCAGGCCGAGTCACGCGCGCCGTCGTCGGGTTGCCGAGGAGGCTCGCGGGTGGCGCTCGTCGCGCCGCACCCGACGACGATGAGCGACGCGGCGGCGACTGCACGAACGCACGAAGCCATCGTCCATGGTACGCGGCCGCGCGGGCCGATCTTCCGCGGCCCGGCTCAGGCGTCGAGATTGTTGCGGGTCACGCAACATCGCGTTCGCGCGCTCACCCATGGCGCCACCGCTCGGCGCGCATCACATTGGGCGCACCATGAAGACTTCGCACGTCCTCGCCGCCCTCGCGCCTCTCGTCCTCGTGCTCGCGTGCCACGATCCGTCCAAGGACCAGGCCGCCGCCACGGTGGGCTCTGCCTTGCCCGTCGCTTCGGCGACCTCGCCCGGCGCCTCCACGCAGCTCGCGATCACTCCGGCCACGTCGAAGATCGAGTGGACGGGGTCGAAGGTGACGGGGAGCCACGACGGCTCGTTCTCGAGCTTCGACGGTACGATCGACTGGGTCGACGCGAACCCCGAGAAGAGCAAGGTCACCGTGGAGATCGACGCGGCGACGCTGACCACCGCGCCCGAGAAGCTCGTCGGCCACCTCAAGAGCCCGGATTTCTTCGACGTCGTGAAGTTTCCGAAGGCGCAGTTCGTGTCCACCTCGGTGAAGGCGGGCGGCGACAAGGGCGCCACCCACACCATCACCGGCAACCTCACGTTGCACGGAGTGACCAAGTCGATCGCCTTCCCCGCGACCCTCAAGGGCACCGCCCACTCCGTCGACGCGGACGCCACGTTCACCCTCGATCGCAAGGACTTCGGCCTCGACTACCCCGGCAAGGCCGACGACCTCATTCGCGACGGCGTGGTCATCCGGCTGAAGATCCACGCAGAGAAGAAGAACGCGACCTGACCTACGCGCAGCGGGTCGCTCCGTCTCCGTCTCACCCGACGACTTTGATCTCCGCCGGGTCCCACACCACCACCTCGTCCCCCTCGATCGTCGTCACGAACCGCCGCTGATCGGCGCAGAGCCCCCGCGGCGCCACGAGCTCGCCCGTCCGCAGGTCGAACACGTACCCGTGCATCGGACACACCACGCAGTGCGGGCGCGCCGCCGAGCGCGCACCCTCGGTGAGCATCGCGCCCGCGTGGTTGCACGAATCCTCGATGGCGTACGCCACCCCGTCGACGCTGGTCACCAGCACGTCGAAGGGCGGATACGGCAGCTTCACGAGCTCCCCGGTCGCGATGTCGGCCAGCTTCACGCGGCCCACGAGCTTGTGCGCCATCAGTGCAAGACCCGCGACTTGTTGCCGATGCGGAGCCGCTGCGAGGCGAGCTCCTCGATGACGATCTGCACGCGCTTGGCGTCGTCGAGCTCCTCGAGCAGGAGCTGCCGCACGTCGGCGTCGACGATGAGGTGCGCGGCGCAGACATCGGCGA
>DATIQP010000369.1:0-7449 GCA_035470765.1 Polyangiaceae bacterium
CGCGCAAGATCGAGTCGCAGCCCCCGGAGACCATCGCCACGCGCCCGATCGAGACGCCCGTCGACTCCGGACCGCGCAAGAGCGAGGCCCCCGCGCCGAGCGCCGCGTGGAGGTGGCTCGTCGCCGCAGCCGCCGTCGGGCTGATCGGCGGCGGCGCGCTCTGGCTCGAACGGTCCGGCGGCGGCACGGCGTCGCCTCCGAGCACTCCCGCGAGCGCGACCGCGGGCACGACGCCGAGCACGAGCACGAGCTCGCCTGCGCCTTCGGTGTCGGTCGTGACGCAGGCCGTCACGCCCGTCGTCCCGGCGCCGTCGGCGTCGTCGGAAGCGAAGGTCAGCGCGCACCTCGCGCTCTTCGGCGATCCGGGTACGCGCGCCATCGTGGACGGCACCCCGCGCGGGGCCTGCCCCATCCCGGACCTCACGGTCGAGCCGGGCGATCACGAGGTCCGCTTCGTCTTCGACATGACGGGGGATTCGAGCGGCACGCGCGTCACCGTCAAGCCCGGCCAGCACCTGCGGCTGCGGGCCGACTTCACCGGCGCCACCCCCACCGTCCGCGTGCAGCGCTGACCCGAGTGGAAGCTCCAATGGCACGGCGTTCACTGCGTGTACCGCGACGTGAGGCAGTCCACGACGCCCGGCACGGAAGCGTCTGCGAGAACGCCCGCGTGGTGCCCCGCGACTCCGTGGCCATGCCTCAACGCCCGAGATCGAAGTAGTCGGCCAACGCCCGGAGCGGCGCGGCTCCGTCGCCGCGGAACGTCGGGCCGTGCATCAACGCGAGCGTCTTTGGATCGAGGGCAGCCAGTTTTCGCAACGTGGGTGCGGTCGACGGCGTCACCGCATACCCGTGCATCCGTTGCTCGTGCGCGATCGCGGCTTGGACGATGTCCGAGGACGTCGTCACTTCCGCGGCGCCGCTGCGGGAGAAGATGTCGCCGCAGAAGAGCGTCGTCGTCTCTTCCTCGAAGACCACACCGGCCTCCCACGGGCCGGGCACGTGCGGCGTGTCCAGCCACCGGACGCGAGCGCCGCCGAGATCGAGCACTTCGCCGTCACCCAACGGGCGCGGAGGTCGCACGAGGAGCTCCGAGAGGCACAAGAAGCACCCCACGCGCCCGTGCGCGACTTGGGCTCGCGGCGCGAGCGCGAGCCATTCGTTCGCAGAGCCGTACTCGTCGGGACGCGAAGCGTGGCAAGAGCTGATCCAACGAATACCGCTGGGGTCGATGACGCTCGCCACGGCGTCCCGCACGGCGGAAAACAACCGCGGCACGCCGGTATGAAAGAGGAGCGGCTCGTCCGCGCGCACGAGGAACTGATTGTGCGTGATCCCACCCGGCGGTCCTTCCGGTAGGTGCGTGGAGATGCGGTAGAGGTTCTTCGTGACCTCGTCGATGCGTGTGTTCATGGCACCACGATGCGTTCGGCGGAAGCGACGCACCATCCCAACTTTCTGGGAGTATGATCGGGTGTGCTCCCGATCGAGCTCGCCGCGCGTCCGGTCGTTCGTGCTTGCCACGTCGCGGACGATGACCTGCCGTCTCTGCGCGACCGTTTTCTCGATCGCTTGCGGCGCGTCGTTCCGATCGATGCGGCGTTCTTCGCCGCGGCCGATCCGGACACGCTTCTCTTCACGTTCGCGTCTGCGGACGAGCCCCTCGTACGCGCCGGATCTTCGTTTCTGGAGCACGAGCTCGCCGACACGGAAGACGTGAATCGCTTCGCCGCGCTCGCGCGTGCCCGGCGGCCCGTCGCGACGCTCGATCGAGCGACCATGGGTCGACGCGCGGCGAGCGCACGCTTTCGCGAAGTGATCGCACCGCTCGGATTGGGCGATGAGCTACGCGTGGCGCTTCGCACGCGCACCACGACCTGGGGCTTTCTCTGTCTTCATCGGGAGGGTTCGTTCGACGACCGAGATGTCGCGGTCCTTCAGCACGTGGCCGCGCATGCCGCCGAGGCCATTCGCAGAATCGTCGCCGCTTCGCTGACGAGCGCGACCGACGGTCAAGCGGGCGTCATCCTCGTCGCGGAAGAACGCGTGATCGCGATCACCGATGCGTCGACGATCTGGCTCGGCGCCGACGTGAAGGCAGGAGACCCTCTGCCCCTTTCGCTTCGCCCCGTCCTCCGCAGGCTCGACGCCATCGAGAACGGAACGTCATCCGACCTCCCGGCGATTCGCCTCGTGTCGAGCGCGGGCAAGCTGCTCGAAGCGAACGCGGCGCGGCTGCGCGGCGATGGGCGCACGGTCGCGATCACGGTCGGGCCGGCGACCGCACGGGCGCGCTCCGACGTTCGTTTGGCGGCGCACGATCTGACGCCCGCGCAGCGACGAGTCACCTCGCTCGTGATTCAGGGACGTTCGACGAAACAGATCGTGGCGGAGCTCCAGATTGGAGAGCACACGGTCCAGGATCACCTGAAGGCCGTTTTCGACAAGCTCGGTGTCGCCAGCCGGCGCGAGCTCGTCGCTTCGCTCCTCCGCTGAAGACGGAGGCGGGCGGGCCGACCCAGATCGCAGCATGCGCGCACTCGTCGCAAGGTGCGCGCCACGCTCCGATCACGCGCAGGTCCCTCAGCGCACTTGCGCCTTCAGGACGACGTCGATGCTCTTGCTCTGTTCGTCCACGGTCGTCTCTGGCTCCAGGTCGACGTCCTTGCCCGGGTTCTGGTCCTGGAGCGCCTTTCGGACCGCCTCCAGGTCCTGCTTGAGCAGATCGCGCGCGAAGACCCGCTTGGGCTTCGACTTGAGCGCGGGAGCGAGCTTGCGCTGGAGGGCGTCGGGGACGCCGGACAAGGCCAGCTTGCGGAGCGTAAAGACGTCGCCCTCGTGAACGATGAACGCGACCGGTATGGTGGCGTCGGCCGCGACGTCACCGTGCTGCACGCTGACCGAGCCCTGGATCATCCCGCGGTTGTAGAGCAGCTCCTGCAAGAGAAGCGGCGCCCGCTCGAGGAGGGCCTCGTCCCATTCGACACCTTGCGAGACGCCCGCTGCGCGAGCGAGATCGGCCGTCGTGATCTTCGCGTTGCCGCGGAACGTGATCGCTCCGAAGCGGCAGCGCGAGCCTTCGTCGGCAGCCACGCGAACGCGGACCGCCTTCGGGCCTGCGGGCTCGACCGCCAGGTCCACCTTCGCGGTGCAGTAGCCATGGTCGGCATACGCGCGTCGCAGGGTGTCGACCAGAGTGCGGCCGACCCAGGGCCGGTATCGGTCCCCGCGTGTGAGCGGTGCCCGGTCGAGGTCCTCTCGAGTGAAGGCGTGCACGCCTTCGAACGCAACGGCGGCGACGACGGGGAGCTCCTCGAGCGCGTAGACGACGGTGAGCCTCCCGTCGGCCTCGCGGGTCGCGTACACCGCCGCATCGTCGACGTCCGGCAGCCTGAGGAGGTCCCGGAGATCGTCGTGCACGGCGCCCAGATCGAGCGCCGCGCCTTTCTTGGTGCGCACCGCGAACGCGGCGGTCGAGCGGATGCGCTCCGAAGCGCCGACCACGCAGACACGCTCGACGCGAGCCCCCGCGAGCGCCTCGGCGCTCCCGTCCGGCTTCGCCGACGGCGCGCGGTCGGGGCAGGCGTGTGCTGGCACCGGCCTGGCCGGCGAAACGGAGTGCGCGAGAGGTACCTTGCCTCCGCAGGAGGAGAGCAGCGCGGCGAGCGCGAAGGGAACGAACCGGCCGACGGGTCTCATTGGCGGACGTCGATGAACGCGCCCTGGCGCAGAACGGCGAGCGCGGCGTCGCGCTCCTTGCCGACGAACGCGTCGAGCTCCTTGGGGTCCGTGGGTCGTGGCTTCGAGCCGAGCTTCAACGCCAGCCACTTTCCTTGGAGGAGCTCGCGCTTCACCTCCGCCTCGTAGGACTTGCGCGTCACCCCTTCGCTCCGGAGCACATCGTCCAGCTTCTCGGGGGTGATCCCGTTCTGGGCGACGATCTGCGCGATGGCGGACTGCACCTCGTCGTCGCTCACCGTGAGGCTCAGTCGCGTCGCGTCCTTCGCGATCAGAAGCTCGTTGATCATCTGGTCGAGGACCTGCCGCAGGACCGCGCGGCGCTCCCCGCCATGCGCGAGCAAGGGTCGCGCGCGCGCGACCAGATCGGACTGGAGGATCGTCTGCTCGTCGACGCGCGCGACGACCCGATCGAGCACGATCGCATTGCCTCCAGCGCGGGCGACTCCGGTGGGGACCACCGCCGAGCCGGCAGCGATGGCAAACGCGAGCGCGAGCGGCCTCACGGCAGGCACGTTAACAGAGCGCGACGCAGCCGCAAGCACCACGGCGAGGAAGGCTCGCGTCACCCTGCCGAGCAGCTTGACGTCTTGCAGAACCTTCCTTCGGCCATCCGGCCTCGGTCGGTTCCGTTGTTCCGCCGAGCTTGCAGCTCGGCCTCCAGTTTCGCGAGCCAGCACCCACTGGCGCAGGGCAAGACGCTCTCCATCAGGTTCGCCGCCGTCTGCCCCATCCGCCGCCCCATGCACGACGGGCAGAGCCCGGCTCACTCACCCTTCCAGTGGTTCGTCGCGCTCACGGCGGTGCTCGCCTCGGCGCGCAACGCCTGTCCGGTGAGCAGGTCGACCCAGCTTCGGCAGGTCGCGCGCCTCGATGGACTCCTCGCGAGTGCCCTCCTTCGAGCCTGCGGTGATGCAGCTCGACTCGACGAGGCGAACCTCGCCGACGAAGCGACACTCGCGGCCGCCACCAGGAGCGGGGAGGAGCGTCCAATACCGCTGGAAGATGGAGAGGTCGCGTCGACCGAGCGGCGCGGACCACGTCTCGTCCCACCCCGGCGAAGGAGAGGCTGCGCCTCGACGCCGACGCCCTGCCGTGGCTGCTCGGGTGCGGCCTCGTCGCGGGCGTCCTCGGCGGAGCGTACGGAATGAACGGCCCGCCGCTCGTCGTCTACGGCTCGCTCCGGCGATGGTCCGCCTCGCGCTTCCGCGCCACGCTGCACGCCTACTTCCTCCCCGCGAGCGTGATGGGGATGTTCGGCTACTGGCTCGCCGGCCTCTGGGCGCCGGTCGTCACCCACTACTATCTCGTCACTCTCCCGGCGACGCTGATCGCGACGTGGATCGGCCGCGCGCTCAACGCGCGCCTGCGCGACCGTTCGTTCTTGCGCTGGGTGTACGCAGGTCTCTTGCTGACGGGCCTCGCGCTGTTGGTGCAGGCCGTTCGAGGCGTGTAGACGCTTCGTGATCGCCGACGGGGAGCTTGAGGTCGCTCGAGGTGCGCTGCACCACCGCGACGCAGCCGTTCCGGCCCGGCGTGGCCCGCGTGGTCGACGAGCACGTGCAGAGGTTCGTCCCTCGGCGAACTCGGCGTCTCCGCCGGCGGGGCTCGTTTGGCGACCGAAGAGCCCGTGTCGATTTTTACCGGGTAATATTGACGAGGCATTTGCCCCGGGTAAAATGGGGCAATGGAAACCGACCTCTCCTATGTCGCGTTCGCGGGTGCGCGCCGGGTCGCCGCGGGCCAACTCCGCGACGTCCTCGGAGTCCTCAAGCGCCGGTACGAGAAGGCCCCGTCCGACCTGATCCTCGTCTTCGCCGTCGAGACCGGGCGCCAAGTGGACTTCGATCTGCGCGGCTCGCTCGACGAGGTCCTCGAACGCTACGATGCGACGGCCGCTCGAGGACCCGGGCGGCCACGACTCGGCGTCACGAGCCGGGAAGTGTCGCTCTTGCCGCGGCACTGGGAGTGGCTCGACGAGCAGCCGAGCGGCATCTCGGCGGCGCTGCGGCGCCTCGTCGAACATGCCATCAAGAACCAGCCGGGCAGGCAACGGGCGCAACGGATCCGCAACGCGCTGAACGGCGTCTTGACCGCGATCGCGGGCGATCGACCCCACTACGAAGAGGCCACGCGCGCGCTCTTCGCGGGCGACACGGCACGGTTCGAAACGCTGATTGAACGCTGGCCGCGTGACATCCGCGAGTTTGCCGTCGAGCGCTTCGCCGAGGCCGACAGAGCAGAGCACGACGACTCCAGTCCGAACATGACGAACGAGCGTCCTCGCTGAGGTGATGACATGGTGACGACACCGATCGTGGAACGTGTGCAGGACACCGCGCGTTGGGTGGCCATGGCCCGCGCGCTCGAGTCGGAACGACCGGACCGATTGTTCGAAGACCCGTTCGCGCGCAAGCTCGCCGGCCCCCGCGGCGAAGAGCTCGTCGAGGAGCTCAGCCGGGGCGCGGGCGGCACGTGGCCCATCGTCACGCGCACCCACATCATCGACCAACTCGTGGCGGAGACGGTCCGCGCCGGTGTCGACGCGGTCGTCAACCTCGCCGCGGGCTTGGACAGCCGGCCCTACCGATTGGCGTTGCCATCGAAGCTGACCTGGATCGAAGTCGACCTTGCCGACGTCATCGAGGCGAAGGCGGAGGCCCTTCGACAGGACACGCCGGCGTGCCGATTGGAGCGGATCGCCTCGAATCTCGCCGACGTCGAGGAGCGGGCGCGCCTCTTCGCCCAAGTCCGTGAGCGCTTCCAGCGGACGCTGGTCATCACGGAAGGTCTCCTCTGCTACCTGCCTCCGGAGGCAGCGGTGGGGCTCGGTCGGGCGCTCCTCTCGATGCACCCGTATCGTTGGGTGACCGATCTCAACAACACGGCCGTGAATCGGTACGTGGCGAAGCAGACGCGCCATGGGCTCCAAGGCACCGCCGTGATGCAGTTCGGCGTGGACGACGGAACGAGCGTGTTCGAGGCCATGGGGTGGAGGACGATCCACGTCGATTCCATCTTCAAGACCGCGGGTGTGCTCAAGCGGCTGTCGTTCCCGATGTCGCTCTTCTCGCGCCTGCCGGAGAAGCGGTTCGGCAGGCCCGGGGCTCCGTGGACGGGGGTGTGCGTGCTCGCGCCCGAGCCGAGTGTAGGCTCGCGAGCTTCCCCCGGGAGCGACGCCTCGCGAAGGTGAAGTCACCTCGCGGTGGCACGCGGATTCGGCCACGCGAGCTCGACACCCGCACCGACGCGAGCATCTGTTGGAAAGCCGAGAGATGGGCTGGCGTGCCACGCACCTGGCGCGGCGCGAGGCGGTGGGTCTTGCAGTAGGCCGCGAGAGCCCCCGCCACCTCGCCGACGTTCCACTCGACCGGGTGCATGCGATAGCAGCCGTTCGAGATGTGCGTGACGCCGATGTTCTTGCACGCAGGCAGGTCACACGGCGTGGCAATTCGCGTGCCTCGAGAACGGGCCCAAATACGGCTGAGCCGAGTTGCAGAAACGCCGCTCCGGAAACGTGATAATGAGGGGCGCATGCTGGACTTCTTCGATCTGGGCCGCCACTACTCCCCCGAAGAAAAGACCGTCCAGAGCACCGTGCGCAGCTTCGTCGACGCGCGCGTGATGCCCGGCATCGCCGAGCACTGGGAGAAGGGCACCTTCCCGACCGAGCTCATCGCGGAGATCGCCGACCTCGGGCTGCTGGGTTGC
>DATIQP010000370.1:0-2112 GCA_035470765.1 Polyangiaceae bacterium
CAGTCGAAGTTCAGCACCTGGGTCCACCGGGTCGCCGTCAACGTCGTGCTCATGCACCGGCGTGCGGCACGCAGCCGTCCGACGTACGCCGAGGAGCTCCCGCACGAGCACACCGTCGACCATGACGGCGTGACGCCCGACGAAGACGCCGACCGCCGCGCGCGTGTCCGTGCGTTCGCCAGGCTCCTCGATCGGCTCGCCGAGAAGAAACGCACCGTCTTCGTCCTCCACGAGATCGAGGGAATCGCTCCGCAGGAGATCGCGAAGATCGTCGGCGCCCCCGTGCTGACCGTGCGCACGCGCCTCTTCTACGCCCGGCGCGAGCTCGAAGCGATGATGGCCGACGAGCCGCTGCTCGTCAGCGTCCGCGGGACCTTCTCGAAGACGGGAGGCGAGCCATGAGCGATCGGAAGCCCACGCTGGACGATCTCGTCCGCGACATGAAGGCCGATCGCGGGCCCACGCCGGACTGGCGTTCCGTCGACGAGAAGCTCTTCGCTCGCCTCGAGGCGGAGCCGAAGCCTGCGGCGGAGGGGGAGCCGGCCGAGCGCACCGGCGGGCGGGTCGTCTGGATCGGCGCGGCCGTCACTCTGGCTGCGGCCGCGGCGGCGCTCTTGCTCGTGCGCCCATCGTCCGACGGCATCGCGACCTCCGAGGTGCCCGCCGTCTCTGCGGGCGCTTTCGTCGGAGGCGGCGCGGCCGTCGAGCTCGGCGGCGCAGTCGCCACGTCCGGCCAGCCGCTCGCGCAGAACGAGTCGGTCGCGGTCCGCTCGGGCACGGCCTACTTCGAGCAAGCCGGCGCGGTGCGCTGGAGCGCGTCGAGCGGCTCGAAGCTTCGGGTCGAGCACGCGGCCTCTCCCCTGGTGCTCTCGCTCGAGAGCGGCGCCTCGGAGGCGCAGGTCACGCCGGTGCCCGCCGGCGAGGCGTTCGCCATCGACGTGACCTCGTCGTCGGGCGCGGTCGTGCGAGTGGCCGTCCACGGCACGCACCTTCGCGTGGCGCGCGAAGGCGACAAGGTCACCGTGGACCTGAACGAGGGCGTGGTCTCGATCGGCGCGCCGCCGCGGCGAGGCTCCACCATCGGCGCGCTCGTCACCGCGCCGGCCCACATCGAGCTCGACGCGCGCGATCCGGCCGCGACGATGCACGTCGATCACGACCGCGCTTCGGTGCGTCCGGCTGAAGCCGTGTCGCCTCGGCCCGTCGCCCAGAAGGACTCGGCGCCTGCGACGGTGGTGGCTCTTGCCGCCGGCGGCCCCGGCGACGACATGAATCCGATGTCCCGTCCGCTGCTCGCGCCCGCGGCGGTGCAGAAGCCGACCGCCGCGCAGTCGCCCGCGCCCGCCGCCGCCCCCCAGGTGCAGCTGCGCACGCCGGACGACGTCGGGGCCGCGGTCAAGACCTGCATCGCCGACGCGCCGGCCAACCGCGAAGGCGTGGGCTACACCTTCGCCACGACGCTCACGCTCTTCGTCGACGGTGACGGCAACGTGCAGCGCGCGCACTTCTACCCGCCGCTGATGCCCCAGTCGGACCTGCAGGACTGCGTCGCGCGCGCCATCTATCAGCGCACGCGGCTCTCGCGCAGCGGCGACGTGGTCATCCCCATCGCCATCTCGCGCTGAGCGTCACTTCTTGCCGGCGCGGACGAGCTCGGTGATGGTGTGCGTCTCTCGCGCGCCGAGCATCCTGAACTGGACGCCCATCCCGCCGGGGCGTACCCAGCGGACCACGGCCGGAAGCCCGAAGGGGGCCGGCTGTCCGGGCAGGCGCACTTGGATCACGACCTCCGCCCCGAAGGCGGCCGGCTCGGTCGTCTCGATGAACATGCCGCCCAGCGAGATGTCGGTCGCCGTTCCGGAAATCTGCTGCTCCTCGCCCTTGCGCGAGAACACCACGGGCTCGCTGAACGACACGCGATGATGGCGGCGAAGATCCACGGTGCCATGGGTACACGAAAAGGAGTCGGCCACGCAACGGTGCGCGTGCGATGATGGCGCCACGTACAGTGACAACCCAGCGCGACGGGCGCGTGCTCGCCATCGTTCCGGTGATCGTCGGCGTCGTCTTCGCGGCGCTGCTGTTCCCGCGCGCCGTGCCGCCCGACGACGT
>DATIQP010000371.1:0-14204 GCA_035470765.1 Polyangiaceae bacterium
CCATGAGCCTACGCGCAGACGTTTGGAAGATGCTGTTTCTCGGGGCGGTGGGCGTGTCGCTCTTCTTGCTCGTCTACGCGATGGCCAGCGCGCCCACGCGCATCGCGAGCCGCCTCGGCCTGCGCGGCCTCAAGCGGCAGCGCGCCCTCTCCGAGCCGGGCCTCTGGCCTCAGTTCGAGCCGCTCGTTCGGTGGCTCGGCGTGCGCGTCAGCGGCCTGTTGCCGGACGAGCAGCGCAACAAGCTCGACGAGCAGATCACCATGGCCGGTGACTATCTCGGCATCACGACCGACGAGTACCTCGCGCTCTGCGTGCTGAGCTTCATCGGGTGCGTCGGCGCCGGCTTCGTCGCCGGCTACATGGTCGACAACTACACGATCCCGGTGCTGGTCGGCCCCGTGGGCGCCTTCCTTCCGTACCTGCAGATCACCGGCGCCGCGCAGGAGCGGCAGAAGGAGATCGCGCGCGGCCTGCCCTACGTCATCGATCTCATGGCGCTGGCGATGGGCGCCGGCCTCGATTTTCCCGGCGCCGTGCGCCAGGTCGTCGAGAAGTCGTCCAACCCGAACGACCCCATCGTCGAGGAGTTCACCCTCATCCTGCAGACGCTGAACATCGGCCAGACGCGCCGCGAGGCGCTGCTGGAGTTCGCGCGCCGCTGCCCCATCGAGACGGTGAAGGAGTTCGTCGGCGCGCTGGTGCAAGCCGACGAGCGCGGCAACCCCGTCGCCGACGTGCTGCAGATCCAGGCCACCTCGTCGCGCACGCGCCGCTCGGTCCGCGCCGAGGAGATGGCCGCAAAGGCCGGCGTGGCGATGACCGGGCCGCTGATGCTCGTCTTCGCCAGCGTCATGATCCTCATCATGGGGCCCATGGCCCTCAAGATGAGCACCATGTGATAGCCTCGAGGTTCGCTTGAGCACTCTGCGCTTCCAGATCCAGCACTCCAACGGCCGCCAGGAGCAGGTGACGGTCGAAGCGGAGCGCGCCCTCATCGGGAGCGGCGCGCACTGCGAGATCCGCCTGCCGATCGACCAGGCGCAGGTCGAGCACGTGCTCATCCAGGTCGGCGCCGGCGGCGTCTTCGCGCAGGCGCTCAGCTTCGAGCCCGCCCCGACGATCGGCGGCGTCCCGTTCACTCAGGCGCCCCTCCCGGCGGACGCGGTGCTCGGCGTCAACCAGACGCAGATGCTGGTGTCCATCGTCGGCGAGGGAGTCGGCGGGGGCACGGCGAAGCCCAAGCAGAAGACGAACCCGATGCTGATCATCGCCGCGATGGCCGGAGCGTCGGTCGTGGCGTGGATGTACCTGAGCAGCGACGACGACACGCGCCGCGTCGAGCCGCAGGAGTATCCGAAGCTCTGGGACGCGACGACCGCCACCTGCGAGAAACAGCCGACCGAAGCGCTGGCGTTCGCGAACGAGCGCCGGCAGACGGCGGACGCGAAGCGCGAGCGGCGGATGTTCCACGTGAAGGACGGCGTCGACGCGGTGCCGATCTACGAGACGGCCGCCGTCTGCTACGACCGCGTCGGCGACAAGGCGGACGGCGACGCGTCGCGCGAGGCGGCCAAGACGCTGCGCGACGAGATCGAGGCCGACTACCGCACCCACCGGATGCGCCTGCAGCACGCGATGCTGGTCAACGACATGGAAACGGCCCGCAAAGAAGTGCGCACCCTCATCGAGATGACCGAGGGGCGCGAGGGTCCGTACGTCAACTACCTGCACGCGCTCGATCGCGACCTCAAGCAAAAGCTCGGGCGTCCTTCCTGAGCTGGGCGACGCGCGATGCAGAGGTCGAATCGGAATCGCGCACTGGGCATGGCGGCGTTCGCGGCGGCCGTCCTCTCCGCTTGCGGCGGCAACCGCGGGGTCGATCCCGCGCCTGATCCGCGCCGCACGTACGCGGAGATGCGCAAGGAGCAGACGCCCGACAAGCTCGTGGAGCACGGCAAGGCCTTCGCCGCGCTGGGAGACACCACGCGCGCCGAGCAGTACTTCTCCGCGGCGCTCAACGCCGGCGGCGACGAGGCCGCCATCACCCCGCTCGTCGTGGCGGTGTGCGTGCGCGACGGCCGCTACGAGCTCGCCATCGAGTACGCCCGCCGCTACGCGCAGAAGCACCCGAACGACATCCGCATGCGCTACGTCCTCGGCACGCTGTACGGCGCCATCGGCGACGCCGCCCACGCCCAGAGCGAGCTCGAGTTCGTCATCGCCACCAAGCCTGAGGTGGCCGAGCCGCACTGGGCGCTCGGCAAGCTCTTGCACGACGAGGGCAAGGACCCCGCTTTGGCGGACGGCCAGTTCAAAGAGTATCTTCGACTGGCTCCGACAGGCTCGCACGCCGAAGAGGCGCACGGGCTGCTGAGCAAGGAAGTAGCGCAATGAGCGGCCCATCGACGATCCCGCACGAAGTCTTCTCGGAAACGATCCTCCAGTTTCTGGACCCCGTGCGGCCCTACCTGGAAGACCCCGCCGTCAGCGAGGTGATGATCAACGGTCCGAACCAGGTCTACATCGAGCGAAAGGGGCAGCTCGAGCTGGTCCCCGCGAAGTTCGAGAGCCGAGAGGCCCTCACGGCGGCGCTGCGCAACATGGCGCAGTTCGTCGGCAAGCACCTCGACGAGCAGCGTCCCATCCTGGAGGGCCGCCTCCCCGACGGCTCGCGCGTCGAGGCGGTGCTGCCGCCGGCTGCCCCCGACGGGCCTCACGTCTCGATCCGCCGCTTCTTCAAGGAGACGCTCACCGTCCAGCGCCTGATCAACTTCGGCGCGCTCACCGAGGACTGCGCCGCCGCGCTGAGCGCGCTGGTGGCGAGCAAGCTGAACATCCTCGTCGCTGGCGGCACGGGCTCGGGCAAGACGAGCATGCTCAACGCGCTCTCGTCGTACATCCCGCAGGGCGAGCGCGTCGTCGTCATCGAGGACTCGCGCGAGCTGCAGCTGCAACGAGACCACGTCGTGCAGCTCGAGGCGCGCCCGCCGGATCCCAAGGGCCGCGGCGCCGTCAGCATCCGGGATCTGTTCCGCGCCACGCTCCGCATGCGGCCCGACCGCATCGTCGTCGGCGAGATCCGCGGCGGCGAGGCCCTCGACCTGATCCAGGCGATGACGTCCGGCCACGGCGGGTGCCTCTCCACGCTGCACGCCACCTACCCGCGCGACACGCTCACGCGCCTCGAGACGATGTCCATGATGAGCGACGTCGACATGCCGCTGCTCGCGATGCGCATCCAGCTCGCCTCGGCCGTGAACCTCATCGTCCAGACCGGGCGGTTGCAGGACGGCTCGCGCAAGATCACGCACGTCACCGAGGTCCTCGGGTTCGACGTGCAGACGGAGACCTACCAGATCCAGGAAGTCTTCGTCCGGCAGTACCAGGGCCTCGGCCCGAAGGGCGAAGTGCTCAGCCGGCTGGTCCCTTCGGGAATCATGCCTCGCTGTCTCGAGCAAGTGCGAGAGCATGGGCTAGACCTCCCGGCGTCGATGTACGATGCTGCAAAGCGAGGTCCCGTCCCACTCGAGCATGGCTGAAACTCCCGCAGGCGTTTGCATCGTCGAGATTCGGGCTGGGAGCTCCCAGCGCCCGGTGCTCGAGCTGCGCCCGGGCGAGCCCGTCCAGCCGATGAGCGTCGGCCGCGTGGGGATGTGGTCCATCGACGCGCCGGGCGTGCTCGACGTCCACGCCTACGTCTACTTCGACGGACGCACGCTCTTCGTGCAGAGCGCGGACGTCACCAACCCCGCCAAGGGAAACGGCCAGGCGATCGGCGGCACCTGGCAACAGCTCGAGATCCCCTGCACGATCGAGATCGGCCGCGCCCGCCTCGTGTACCGCACCCTCGAGGAGGAGGAGGACGCCGACGACAAGACCGTCGCGCAGGCGATCAAGCTCCCGCCCGAGGCTGCGCAGTTCCGGCCAGGCGGGGGCGCGTTCTCGAATCGCCAGATCGACGACGAGGCCACGCGCCTGCAGCCCATGGCCCGCGAGCCGGATCCCACCGTGGTGAGCCCGCTCGAGGCCGCGGCAGCCGCGCCGGTTCCGAAGGCGCGGCCCGCCGCCGGAATGCCCGCCGCCTCTCCGATGCTCGGTCAGCCCGGGCCTGCGTGGGCCCCGCACGACGTCGTCCCCAGCTCGGCGACCGCGATCGGCCCCGCACCCGCACCGCCGCCTCCTCAAACGGGCTACCAGGCCTTCGGTAGCGTGCAGGTCGCCGTACCTGCGCCGCCGCCGGCGCCGAACGCCGGGCCGCAGCAACGCATGGGGTTCATGGCGGGTGGCATGTCCGGCATGCAGCCAATGCAACAGACGATGCAGCAGCCGATGCAGCAGCCGATGCCAATGCCGCCGGGCATGGGCATGCCGCCGGGCATGGGCATGCCGCCGGGCATGGGCATGCCGCCGGGCATGGGCATGCCGCCGGGCATGGCACCGGGTAGCAGCGGCCCCATGCCGATGATGGGCAGCGGACCGTACCCGCCCCAGATGCCCGGCGGGCCGGGCCCCAACGTGGACACCAGCCGCTTGCAGCCGCCGGGCGAGCTCACGGGCTTCGCCAAGGTCAAAGCCGAGTGGAACGCGATGCCGCCGCTGCGCAAGCTGATCATCGGCACGTTCCCCGGCGTGGCGCTGCTCGTCTACTTCATGCTCTTCGACGACGCGCCGCCTCCCCCGCCGAGGCCGCGTCACCCGGTGGCGTCGGCGTCGGTCAGCGCCTCGGCGAAGCCGCCCCCCACCCTCGCGACCTCACCCACCGGCACCGCGCCGACGGCGACGGCGACGATCACCGCCCCCACGGCGACGGTGGCGCCGACCGTGGTGACGACCGCCACCGTCGCCCCTCCGCCTTCATCCACGGCGACGCACTCCAAAGAACCCAAGAACAAGAAGACCCCCGAGCGGGAGGCAATCGACTTGGCTGCGGCAGGCCAGTACCAGAAGGCCGCCGAGATCTACGACCAGCTCGCCGCCCAGCACCCCGAGCAGCCCGCCTATCATGAGGCGGCCCGCTTGCTGCGCGAGCGCACCAACCCGCCCTGAGATTTCGCCCTCGGCAGGTCGGCAGATGGACCAAAGGGGCGATTCATCGTTGATCCACCGGCCGCCTGGGCCCACATGTAGGCCTCCGTTTTTCTCGCTGATTTCAGCGACCTCATCGTTGGCCTCGCACGTGCAATAGCCGAGGTCGTGGCGACGAATGGCGCAGACCGGAACCTGGTGAAGATCGCAGCGGCGCTCGCCGCGGCGAGCACCCTGGCCCTCGGCGGCGTGGCCTGTGGCCCGGGCGGTTCGGACCACCTGCTCGGCGGCGACGGCCTGGGCAGCGGCTCGGGCAGCGGCAGCGGCGGCGGGTGGGGCAGCGGCTCGACGTACAACGCCGACGGCGGCCCGCAGGCTCCGCTGCAGCAGCAGCTCTTCCAGGCGCTCGAGCCGGCCCTCGTGCAGAAGTGCGGCGGCGCCTGCCACGTCGACGGCACGACGCTCAACGCGCCGAAGTGGCTCGCGGGCCCCGACGACTACAAGTCGATCACCACCTACCCCGGCATCGTCACCACCGACGTCTACTCGAGCAAGCTCCTCAACCGCCCCGACAGCCACCCGGCCTCCTGCCTGCTCGATCCCGGCAACGAGGCGCTGCTCGCGCAGGTGACGACGTGGCTCACCGCGGAGGCCGCCGCGATCGCCGCCATCCCGCTGCCCTCCACGGATCCGGTGGACCCGTCGACGGGGAGCGTGGATCTCTCGAAGGCCGCGACCGGCATCACCGGCGCGAAGATCACCTTCACGGCGACGCCGATGGGCGGCCTGATGAAGTTCGAGAACGTGATGCTCGTGGCCCCGGGCTCGACCGGCGTCCACATCGTCTCGCCGATCTTCACCATGGTCCCCGCGAGCGGGCCCGAGATCGACAACACCGACTTCTCGACGACGGACCTCACCGTCGGCGCGGCCGGCTCGGCGCAGATCACGCCGGTGTTCTACTTCTCCGGCTGGGTCACGGGCAGCAAGGTCAAGATCCAGTTCTCGAAGATCGAGTCGGCCACGGTGAGCGGGAGCGACGGCGGCACGAGCCAGTCGGCCTGCAAGGACGTCACGACCTTCACCAACAGCGCGGCGCCCACGCTCAAGAGCCAGTGCGTGAGCTGCCACGGCGGCGGCAACGGCACCGCGACGGCGTCGATGGACCTCACCGCCCTCAACAACAACGACTACGCCTCGGCGTGCACGCAGGCGCACACCCAAATCAACCTCGCGAACAAGACGCAGAGCAACATCCTGCTCGCGCCGCTCAAGCAAGTGAACCACCCGGTCCAGGTGTTCTCGAGCACGAGCTCGACCGGTTACCAGGCGATCCTCACCTGGGTGAACAAGGAATGACCATGACTCGCGCAGACGGGAAAGGAAGGGCGACGATGCGAACCAAGCTCACTGCCGCATGCTCGAGCGAAGCGAGAGTTCGGAGTGGCACGCGGATCGCGTGCGGGCTCGCAGCGACGGGGCTGTTGGTCGCTCTCTCGGGGTGCGGCAACGGGGACCCGAACAGCCTCGGCGGCGGCGGCAGCTGGGATCCCAGCACCGCGGGCGCCGGCAACGGCGGCTCCGATCCGGGCTCGCCCGGCGCCGGAGGCACGCCGAACTCGTCGCAGGGCGGCAACGGCTCCGATCCGAACGCCAGCTCCAACCCCAACATCGACCAGCGCCAGATCAACTACGGCGAGGCGCTCCGCACGGCGAGCCTCAAGCTCGTCGGCGACCTGCCGACGCTCGCGGACGTCAACGGCGTCGTCGGCGCCAGCGATCCGAAGAGCGCCTACGAGGCGAAGATCGACGCGCTGCTGGCCGACCCTCGCTTCACCGTCCACCAGATCCAGTGGTGGCGGGACACGCTCAAGACCGGCGCGCCCGGCATGTCGACCAAGTCGGGCATGCCCGACTTCGACGCGGCCGCGACGTTCGCCACCGAGGTCGTCGTCAACGACCGGCCGTACACCGACCTCTTCACTGCGTCCACGAACACCTGCCCGAAGTTCTCGAACGGCACGTTCGCCGACCAGAGCTGCCCCGGCTCGCAGCCCACGGCCGGCCTCCTCACCGACCCCGGCCTGATGTCGCAGTACTACGCGAACATGGCCTTCCGCCGGATTCGCTTCATCCAGGAGACCTTCGTCTGCTCCAAGTTCCCCGCGGAGTACTCGCCGACCCCGAAGGTGATGGGCGCGGGCGCGTACACGAGCCCGTGGGACTTCAACAGCATCACCGGCGGGACGAGCGCGAAGATCAACTTCCAGGACACGTCCGCCGTCGTGTGCGCCAACTGCCACACCACGCTCAACCACCAGGCGCCGCTCTTCGGCCACTTCGACGCGAGCGGCGTCTACGACGCGACCAAGTTCCAGGTGCAGGTGCCCTCGGCCGGCACCCCCACCGCGACGCTCGCCGACTGGCTGCCCAGCGGCCAGCAGCTCGCCTGGCGCAACGGCCAGACCGTCACGGACCTGCCGAGCTACGGCAAGGCGGTCGCGGCGGATCCGGCGGTCGCTCAGTGCATCGTGACGCGCGAGTGGAACTACGCGATGTCGCGCGGCGACGTGGTCAACGACCTGGCGACGGTGCCCTCGGTCGTCACCGATCCGCTGGTGAAGGACTTCACGACCAACGGCCTGAAGGTCAAGCGCCTGATCCGGAACATCTTCACCTCCGACGACTTCGTGAAGTTCTAGAGGCAAAGGGAGAACGGAAATGAAGCGAATGGCTCTCACCCTGACCCGCGCGATGCTCGCCGCAGTTCCCTGCTCCGCGGCTGGCGCCGCGATGGTGTTCGCCGTCGGCTGCACCAACGCGCCGAACGACGTCCTGCTCGGCGACATGGACCCCAACTCGCTGGCCTCCGGCGACAACACCCAGCACCACTTCCAGGACCCGAACACCGGAGACAACGGCATCTCGGATCCGAACTCGGTGAAGGCCGACGATCAGCAGGTCGGCTCACCGGAGGTGGTCGCGCGGATCCACTCGTGCTCGAAGGTCGCCTACGCGGCCCTCGGCAACATCCTGTCGAACCACGGCGTGAACCTCTCGAGCACGACCCAGAACTCCGCCGGCCTGCTCTACAAGGGCGGCGCCTCCGCCCTCGGGGTGGCGAACTACAGCGGGCGCGTCGGCGAGATGATCCTCCCGTCGACCGCTGCGCTCTCCAAGGAGTTCGATATCCTGGTGGCTGCGGCCCAGGAGATCCAGGGCCAGATCAAGGCCGGCACGTACGCCCCGAAGGCGTGCCCCGGGACGCAGATCGTGGACACGAGCGGCAACTTCACCAAAGACGGACTGACCTGCTTGATGGGCAAGCCTGCCACCGCCGATCACCTCACCATCGCCAACGACGCCGTGGCCGAGGCGACCGGCAAGGGGCTCACCCAAGACCAGGGACAGCAAATCGCCATCGCCGCGGTGCTCGAAGCATCGCAAACCTGTGAATGAGTGCCGCATGCTCGAGCGAAGCGAGAGTTCGGACTCGAACGAAAATGAGTGCCGCATGCTCCAACGAAACGAGAGCTCGGACTCGAACGGAAACGAAAAAAGGAGAGACGTGTCATGGCTGACCAGCGATTGAAGGACCTTCGCGGACCCGGCAGGCGTGACTTCCTCCGTTGGAGCGCCACGCTCGCGGCCGTGCTCGGCCTCGAGCGGTCGCGGTTCTTGAACGTGATGAGCGACTCCGCGGGCGTCGCGCTCGCCGACCAGGCCGCGTGCCCCACGACGATGCGCTCGGTGCACCTCGTCGCCGGCAACGGCGGGCTCGCGTGGTTCACGCAGCTCTTCCCACAAGTCGACGTCGCGCTGAACGGCGGGGCCAACGCGGCGTTCCACGCGCTCGGCAAGGCGACCAAGGCGACCGGGACCGACAAGTCGCTCGTCTACGCGCCCGAGTCGCCCTTCCAGACGCTCAGCAAGGCGAAGCAGATCAGCGCCTTCATGGCGGGCAACAACGAGACGCACACCTCGACGCCGCAGAGCGCGGCGACGATCGCGACGGGCACCGGGATGATCGCGGCCATCGCCGCCATCCAGCAGGCCAACCCGACGCTGCTCCCCGTCATCGGCATCAACCCGATCACCTTCGGCGCCGCGCCGGGCGCTCCCGGCGTCGCCACGGTGGCGAACTCCGCGGGCCTCGTCGACCTGTTCAACAGCGCCGCCTCGCGTACGCTGCTGCAAGCGCCGACGGCCGCCGCGCTCAACGACTCCTACTACCGCACCTTCCTCAGCCTGAACGCGGCCGCGGGGCGCACGACGCTCGCCAAGCCCAGTGACACCGCCAAGGTCGCCGCGAACCTGCTCGGCAAGAACCTCTCGTCGGCGCTCACGCCGACGGCGGCCGACGACACGCGCTACGGCGTCTCCTCCGCGCAGACGAACATCAAGGAGATCGCTCACGCGATGTGCACGGCGGTGAAGGCCTTCAAGCTCGGGCTGACGAGCTCGGTCATCATCCCCGCCATGCGCGACGACCCACACGGCGCCTTCAACAACATGACCCAGCTCCAGGCCAACGTGCTGGCGCTCGGCAAGATCTTCGACGCCTTCATGGCCGACTGCGCCGCCATCCCCGATCCGTCGGGCTGCGGCAAGATGCTCTCGGACGGCGTGGTGTTCACCATCCACGGCGACACGCCCAAGGCGCCGAACAACCGCAACGGCTGGCCCGACGGCACGCCGAACAACTCGAACTGGCTGTACGTCTTCGGCAACGGCTTCCTGAAGACGGGCTGGTACGGCGGAGTGGACGCCAACAACAACGTGACCGGCTTCGATCCGTCGACCGGGAACGCGGTGCCCGGCCAGGGCAGCGGCGTCACCGCACAAGCCGCGGCGGCCGCGGCGGCGTACGCGGTGGCGAAGGGCGACATGCGGCGAGTGCAGGACTTCTACCGCGGGGGGTCGATCGCGGGGATCACCAACCCGCAGCAGATCGCCTGAAGAGGAGGGTGGCCCCCACCCCGCTCATGCTCGGCGGCGTGCTCGCTCGCGCGGCGGCCTACGCGGTGTATGTATGATACACGTGGCGGCCTTGCGCGAGCTTGCGCGCGCCGCCTGCGCGTGAGCGGCCTCCCCCACGCGCGGAGCTTCGCTCCGCACGGGGGAGGTGGAAGACGCTGGCCGCGCCCGACTCCGTCTCCGTCTCCGTCTCCGCACCGTCGCGAAGGGCCGCCGTGCGGGGACGCGGCGCCGGTTGGCGCGGGCTCCCACGCCGCCTAATGTGATGGCATGTCGCGAGGCTCCTGGCTCGTTCTCTCCTCCCTCGCCATCGCCGCCGCGATGCTCGCGTGCGGGGCGCGCACCGGGCTTCGCGAGGGCGAGCTCGAGACCTCAGACGCCACGAGCGACCACGCCTCCGATCACGCGGGCGATCGACACGACTCGGCGATCGACGCGGCGGATGCGGCCGACGCTGCCGACGCACACCACGCGGCCGACGCGGACGCGGACACCTACGATGCGCCCTACGTGTACGACGGACCCGTCGCGCTCTGCGGCACCTGCTCAACGGATCTCAACGCGAACGGGACGTTCAACCCGAACGTGTACCAGGGCGCGACCTGGTTGGCCTACGAGCTCCCGGTCGGGTGCGATCAGTTCGCCGCGTGGATCGCGATCCACGCCGACACGTCGGAGGTCCGTGTCTACGCCGACGACGGCACGGGGAAGCCGGGTGCAGAGATCCTTGCGCCGACGCCGACGCAGCCGGTGGGCGACGCGGGATGGTTCGAGGTGCCGGCGAACCTGCAGCTGCTGGGCGGTCACTCGTACTTCGTCGCGACCTCGCTCGTGCCGTACTACCCGAAGACCAACACGCACTGCCCCTTCGCGACCTCGGGCGCTGCGACGCGCTGGTACGGGAGCTTTCAGGGTGGGCCGTGGCAGGGCCCGTACTACGACAATTCGATGATTCGCGCGGGAGACTGCCCGTGAGCAGAGGTCACGCTCAGTTGGGGCCGGGCAGCTGAAACACGTCCCACGCGGGCGTGTGGTTTTTCTCGGCCTCTGGCTGGTTCCAGAGGTAGAGGGCCGAGTAGGTCGTGATGTTGTTCGCGGCGTCGACCGTCATGGGGGCGACGTAGAGCTGCGGGCCGCCCGACGCGCCGGGATCGCGCGTCGAGGAGAAGATGAGGAAGTAGTAGCTCGAGCCGCCAGCCGTCTTCACCTCGGGCGACCACTTCGGCCACGAGTTGGTCACGCCGGGGCTCTTGGCGCTCATGCACGACGGCGGATCGTTGGCGCGCAGGCGCGTGGCGGTGCCGCCGGCCGAGGGGACGACGAAGACCTCGGCGTTGGGGTTGTTGTAGCTCACGCTGCCGCCGTTGGGGTTGGGTTGCCCGGTGGGGACGCGATCGAACGCGACGAGGCGATCGTCGGCGGCGAAGACCGGATAGAACTGGACGGAGCTCGTGTCGCTCGCGCCGGGGAGCGGCGACGCCGTGCCGCCCGCGCGGTTGTTGTACGGGACGGTGAAGATGCGGCCGTCGTCGGAGACCATGCCGGAGCCGACCGTGCTCGCGGACGTGTAGGCGATGGTCGTCCCCGCGTGGTTGAAGGTCGCCGACGCAGCGGCGTTGGTGTCTCCGCGCGGGAGGACGTCCCATGCCGTGCCCTGCGTCTGCGAGGTCGCCTCGAGATCGGTCCACGCGATCTCGCTCTTGCTGTTGACGTTGAACATCGAGAGCATCACGCGGTCGCCCGCGGCCCAGTGGGCTTTGCTGAAGCTCGGCGCGTACTGTTGCTGGCGGGCGAGGAGCGCGGACGCGCCCGAGCCGATGTACGACGGGACGGACGCGGTGCCGTCGACGCTCCGGAGCTCGATGAACGACGGGGAGCCGTCGCCGGCGTTGTTGCTCGCCGAGAACGCGGTGTCGAGGCCGTCCGGCGTCGAGGTGTGGCATCCGACGCACGCGGTGCTCGCCTGCGTCGGCGTGATGACGCTCTGCACGGTCTCGTCGCCGATCTTGAAGCCCTTCAGCACCGTGCCGTTGCTCGTCGTCCAGTAGACGACCGAGCCGCTGGCGCCGACGGGGGCGATCGTCATGTCGCCCTCCGAGCCCTTCCACGGGCCAGCCGAGAGCACGTTGTTCGAGACGAGAGCGCTCCGAACGCGCACGTGCATGGTGCCGACGCCGAAGCTCGTGATGGTGGCCCACGTGGCCTTGTCCATCACGTAGCCGCTCTTGGTCGTGTAGATGAGGAGCGGCGAGGTCTCGTTGGCGACGACGAGCTCGATCTCGAAGAGGTTCTCGCTCTGGGTCGTCTGGAACCGGAAGCGCGGGCGCAGCCAGTTGTTGGGGAAGAGCGAGCCGATCTCCGGCTCGTAGAGGCACGGGCCGGCGCCCGATTGATCCGTGCCGGCGAACAGCGCGGGGGCGTTGCTCGGCACGCCGGTGTCGAGGATCGGCTGCGTGAAGTCGTTGCGCGGGCCGGCCTCGACGAAGCCGACGTCGCTACCGGCGTCGGTGCTCGCGTCGACGCCCGCGTCTCCGTGGAACGACGAAGATCCGCAAGCGCACAGCACCGAGACCAAGGAAGCTCGCCAAATCTTCATGGACCGATGATAGCAGTCACGCCCCCGGCGGGTAGCGCGCCACGCACTGGGTCCGCGACGCCGCGCCACGCCGCCGGCGGCGCTCTCGCACGGGTGGGGGGCGGCGTTGCGTCCGCCGTTGAAGCCGCCCGCGATCGCCACGGTGTTGCCGCCGGAGCCGCCGCGAAGGAACGGAGATCTCTAGAGCGGCGCGACCACCGTGCTCGAGTCGATGCTCACGGCCGTCTGCGCGAGCAAGCGACCGTTGATCGACGCGCCCGTCTGGAGCGTGATCGAGGTCTGCGAGAGCACGATGCCCTCGAAGTGCGAGGTCGTCCCGATGCTCACGGCGCCCGCGACTTCCCAGACCACGTTCTTCGCGAGCGCGCCGCCCGCGAGAACGATATTCGTCGCGCTGCTCATCGTGAGGTCCTGTGCGATTTGGAAGACCCAAACGTCGGTCGCGGCTCCGGTGAGCGTGACGTCGGTCGGGATGAGAAGGCCCGTGCTCCACGCGTACACGCCACGCGTGAGCGTCATACCGCCGATGTCTCCGGCACCGAGCTCGGTGACGCTCGGCGCGCGGCCCGCCGCGTCGGTGAACGCGAGCTGCATGTCGCCGACCGCGGTGGTGAGGTTCGACGGGGTCGGTACCGCGTAGTCGGACGCAAACAATTTTCCGGTGACCTGGGGCGAGGTCGAGAAGACGTTCGTCGAATCCGACGTGAGCGAGAAGCCCGTGAGGTAGCTGGCCGCCGCGGGACTCAAGCCGACGTTGCCCGTGATCGCAGACGTTGGGACCGTCGAGACGCCGCTCTTGGCGAGGATGGCGTAAGAGCCTGCCGTTCCCAGATTCACCGAGGTGGCGTTTCCTCCGTCGGCCATCTGCGGGCTGTCCTTCTTCGCGTCGGTGATTGCGCCGTCCGACGCACCACCGTCCGTCGTGCCGTTCGAGCTCGAGCAAGCGCCGAGCGTAAGAACAAAGAATGGAACCGTGGCTTTGAGTCGAATCATTCACGAACCTTTCGACTCCTGCATTTCGACGCCGACCCCTGGGGTCCAGGCTCATCCGAAGCGCGCGAAGTCTTCTTGAGCACCAACCTAACCACGAAAACGCGACCGTGCGGGACATTCGGCAGCGAGGCGGTCGATTGAGGCCGCATTCCCGTCGGTTCATCGCTGCGTGCGCGACCGGCAGCGTCGTTGCAGCGCTGCCGTGCGCCGACGGTCGCGGCGTCGTAGTCCTCGAACGCGAGACGCGCGTTCACGGACCCCAGGTCGTGTCGACGCCCGTGAGAACGGTCGGAGGGTCGAACGCGCCCCCGTTGCACGTGTCTTCCAGGCTGCCCGCAACCCACAGCCTCGCGGAGCCGCTCGTCGTCGTGCTGGCCAGCGTGATCGACGCGATGATCGTCTGCGGATCGTTCGGCGGCGTGCCGGCGATCTCCGTTCCGTTGCTCTCGTAGGTGATCGCCATCGCGCCGTTGCCGCCGCCGCCGCCGCTCTCGTAGAGGCCTTCGTCGATCATCAGCAGCGAGGCCCCGTGGCAATCCTGCAGCACGTCCGCGTTGGTCGCCGGGATGCGCGCCCAGACGTAGGCCTCGGTCGAAGTGCACCAGACCTGCCA
>DATIQP010000372.1:0-1767 GCA_035470765.1 Polyangiaceae bacterium
CGAGCACGAGGACTGCGAGGTGGTGCTCGTGCCGGTCGAGCACGCCGAGCGCCTGCTCGACGAAGGCCACATGACGCACGCGCTCTGCCACGCGGCGCTCTCGGCGTTCTTGCGGCGGCGAGCGGCGGGCGATACATCGGCCAGATGAAGCGATCGACCCCCGTTTGGCTCGTCCTGCTCGCGTCGGCCGGATGCCACGACAACGCCGCGTCCGAGAAGGCCTCGGCGGCGGCGACGGCGACGGCGACGGTCTCGGCGGCGGCCTCGGCCTCTGCTTCGGCTCCCATCGATCCGCTCGCCGCGCTCACGGCCGGTCCCTCGCTGCGTGAAGAGACCGAGCTCACCGTCGACGGAGTGAAGGAGAAGTGGCGCCTCGAGTGGACGAGCCCGCCCGTCCCCGACTGCGTCGACGAGGCGTTCGCTTCGTGCGCGTGCGCCGGCTTCGCGTACGGCGAGAAGGGCGACCTCGACCTCGTCCGCGTCCGGCCCGAGCAGCCGGAGGAGCGCCTCCACCTCGGCCCCTTCTTCGAGGGCGGCAAGGCGCGCCTGATGCGCTGGTCGGTGGGTGCGAAGCCCCCGCCCAAGCCCGCCTCGCTCGCGGAGCTGTCGATGCACCCGCTCGCGCGGATCATGAAGTTCGCCGACTACGATCACGACGGCCGCGCGACCGAGCTCGTGCTGCAGGTCGGCGCCGAGGCGTGCGGTCACACCCCGTCGATCGTCGTCGGCATCTCCAAGAGCAAGCCGGCGCTGCACGCCTTCGCCTCGAGCGACAAGCCCGGCGAGCCGCTGCGGCTCGATCGCCGAGCCGACTGGGACAAGGTCGCCGCGAAATCGCCGGTGACGATCGTCGAGATCGCGTGCGGCGACCACGGCGCCGACACCGAGCGCTCGATCGAGCTGTCGGCGGACGGCGAGCTGCACGCCAAGGACAAGACGCGCAAGTGTCCGTGATTCGCGCTCAGAGGTCGGGCGCGCTCCCCCGCTCGGTGTCCTGCGCGTCCGCGATGCCCTCGCTCATCTCGAACAGCGCCGTGCGCAAGAACGCGCGCCCGTCGCCGACGCCCAGCGAGAACGCCTCGCGCCGCAGGTCGTAGGCCAGGACGCCGGCGTGCGGGTAGCGCGCTCGCGGATCGATCTCCAGCGCGCGATCGATCACGGCGCCGATGCCCGACGGCAACAGCGGCTCGGTCACCGAGCGCTGCACCACGCCGTGCCGCGCGAAGTCGAGCGCGTCGCGCGCGTCGATGTTGGGCATGAAGCGCGGCCCGCGCAGCATCTCGTGCATCATGACGCCGAGCGAGAAGACGTCCGAGCGGCCGTCGCCGTGGGCGCCGCACGCGACCTCGGGGGCCATGTGGGCGATCTGCTTGCGCACGTCCGCGTCGGCGCGCCGGATCCCGGAAGTCACGCCGCCACCCGGGCGCATGCCGAAATCCGAGACCTTCACCTCGCCGGCGTAGCCGAGCAGCACCTGCCGCGGGCCGAGACCGTGGTGCGCCATGTTGAGCATGGCCCCGTCGATGCTCCGGGCGCCCCGCGCAGCGCAGAGCCCCTCGGCGATCTCGCACGCCAGAAACAGCCCGAGGTCGAGCGGCACGCGGCGCCGCGCGGACGCGTACCGCCCGAGGAGGCTCGCCAGGCTCAGGCCGTGCACCAGCTCCATCACGACGCACGGAGAGTCGCCCGCGGTGAAGAAGTCGTTCACCTCCACCACGTTGGGGTGGCGCACCAGGGCTCCGCGACGCATCGCCCGGCGCAGGACCT
>DATIQP010000373.1:0-1895 GCA_035470765.1 Polyangiaceae bacterium
CGCGGTCCTCGACGTCGCACGGCGCGACGCCGAGCCGGCGGAGGTTGCGCCACACGAACGCGACGTGCGCGTCGTACATGGCGCGAAAATCGATGGGGTTCGTCGGATTCACCGGAGCCTCCAGGTTACACCCACTTGCGCCCGCAGAGACAGCAGCGCGATCGTGTCGTCCGTGTGGACGACGTTGAAGCCTGCGAGCCCGCGCACCTCCACGGATAGATCGCTCGCGAGGTCTCCGCGGAGCGCCAGACTCGGGCCGAAGGCCAGGAGCGCGTCGGTTCGATGGACCATGGATCCGGTGGGTTGCATCGCTTCGTTGTGATCTATGGCCGCGAACTCGGTTCCCCCGCAGATGTCGAGCAACAATCCGCGATGCTCGGTGTAGTTGCCGGGCACCCGCAAGCAGGCGTCCATGCGTGTGCCGAAGTAGGTGGCGGCGGGGCCGATCGATGCCGCGGCGGTCAGCGAAGGCCTCAAAAACAGGCTCCGGAGCACCTCGGCCAGGACGAAGACGTCGCCCCCGACGAGCGCCGCGTCGAGGTTCGTGAGCGGCGAGCCCATGAGCGAGGCGCTGGCGCCGACCTCCAGCGCCTTCGGCGGCTTCGGCTGGGGCGCCCCGGCGTCCGAGTCGATCGCCTGCGGGATGGGCGGGGCCTTCGCGTCGGGATCGGCGACGTCGGCGGCAGTCTTCGGATCGCCCGCGGACGGCCTGGAAGGCGGGGCGGCCTTCGCGGCGTGGGGATGGGCCCGCGCCCGCGTCACCTCGGCGTCGAGCGTCAGCGCCGCCCACACGGCGAGCGCGGAGATCACGCCGGCGCACTTGTCGCTGCTGTGTGCCTCGATCTCGCGGTGGGCCACCGCGTTGCCGTCCGCGTCGTCGAGGTTGGCGGTCACGATGACGTGCTGGCCGCGCCGCTCGTCGAACACCCGGAGCTTCCACCCGGACGCGGGAGCGACACTGCCCCCGAGCGCCTCGCGAAGAGAGGCCTGCGCCTGATCGAGATCGGTGCACACGTCGTGCGCATCGACCACCACCGCGGGAGGCACTTCCACCCCCTGATCATGGCCGGAGCGGGAGATTCCGTCACGGCTTTCCGACGACGCGGCCGGTCCGCGTAGGCGTCGTCGTCGCCGTTCGCGCCGGCCTCCTAGGGGCCTGCCGTCGCCAGACACCGCGCGTGCGGCCCCTGGGCGCGGATTTTCGCCAGCGTTTCCTGGGGGTGGCCGCCGCTGCCCTCGATCCCGACGATGTAGACGTGGTTGTCGCACCACCCCGTCACCGCGGCCCGCCGACCCCCGGGTAGGACCGCAATTCCGCTGCCACGGTCCATCCCCGGGACGGTGTAGGTCGTCTCGGTCCAGTCGGTCGTGTCGACGATCGACACGCTGTTCGACGGCCCGTAATCTGCAGAATACACGTATCGGCCGTCGCGCGAGACGTCGACGCTCTTGGGCAGCTTGCCGATCGACACCATGTGCGTCACGCGCTCGCTCCTCACGTCGAGCGCCCAGAGCTGCGAGTCGTGGTAGCAGCTCACGTACATCGTCCGCTCGTCGGGCGAGAGCACGAGGTGCCGCGGGATCGGGCAGACGGCGAGGGTGTAGCTGTCGCCGAAGTCCGGGCCGTGGAAGACGTCGATGGTCGCGCCGTCGAAGTTGGCGACGTAGAGGAAGCCCGCCGCGCTGAGCGCCATGCCACGCGGGTGCAGGCCCGCCGGGTGCGTGCGCCGGGTCACGCCGCGAGCGAGATCGATCTCGCTCACGGAGTTGCCGTTCCAGTTCGCGGCGAAGAGCGTCTTTTCGTCCTTGGAGAGGGCGAGGATCTTCGGGTGCAGGCCGACCGGGATCTCGCGCACGACGCGGCGCGTCTTCGTGTCGACGAGCTGCACGCTGTC
>DATIQP010000374.1:0-6200 GCA_035470765.1 Polyangiaceae bacterium
CGGCGTCGCGACGAGCGGCGCCAGCGCGCGCTTGATCTCGTCGGGCGAGGGAGGCGGCAGGCTCTTGGGCGACAGCTGCTCCGGCGCCTCCATGATCAGGTCGCGCTTTCGCGGCTCGGTGGCGCGCTCGGCCAGCAGTCGATAGTCGACGCGACCCACGAGGGAGACGAGCCCGTCCCTGCCCGTCTCGAGCGAGCGCGCCGCCTTCTGCACGGCCTCGCAGAACGTCCGGCCCATGCTCATCACCTCGCCCACGCTCTTCATCTGCGTGCCGAGCGTGGCGTCCGCGCCGGGGAACTTCTCGAACGCGAAGCGCGGCCACTTGACCACGACGTAGTCGATGGACGGCTCGAACGCGGCGCTCGTGCCCGTGATGTCGTTGCGCAGCTCGTCGAGCGTGTAGCCGACGGCGAGCTTGGCCGCGACCTTGGCGATGGGGTAGCCGGTCGCCTTCGACGCGAGCGCGCTCGAGCGCGAGACGCGGGGGTTCATCTCGATGACGAGGACGCGGCCGTCCTTCGGCGAGACGGCGAACTGCACGTTCGAGCCGCCCGTCTCGACGCCGATCTCGGTCATGACGGCCCGGGCCGCGTCGCGCAGGCGCTGGTACTCGCGGTCGGTGAGCGTCATCGCGGGCGCGACGGTGATCGAGTCGCCCGTGTGGACGCCCATCGGGTCGAGGTTCTCGATCGAGCAGACGACGATGAAGTTGTCCTTGCGATCGCGGATGACCTCGAGCTCGTACTCCTTCCAGCCGAGGACGCTCTCCTCGATGAGCACCTCGTGCGTCGGCGACTGCGACAGCGCCCACGCCACCTTGGCCTCGAACTCTTCCTTGGTCTGCGCGATCCCCCCGCCGGTGCCGCCGAGGGTGAAGCTCGGGCGGAGGATCGCGGGGAAGCCGGTCGTCTCGACGACCTTCCACGCCTCGGCCACGGAGTGCGCGACGCCGGCGCGCGGGCACGCGAGGCCGATGCGCTCCATCGCGGCCTTGAAGAGCGCGCGATCCTCGGCCTTGGCGATCGCGTCGGGCTTGGCGCCGAGCATCTCGACACCGAGGCGGTCGAGCGTGCCGCGCCGGTGCAGCTCGAGCGCGAGGTTGAGCGCCGTCTGGCCGCCGAGCGTGGGCAGCAGGGCCTGCGGGCGCTCGCGCTCGAGGATCGCCTCGAGCGTGCGGGGCTCGAGCGGCTCGATGTAGGTCCGCTCGGCGAACTCCGGGTCGGTCATGATCGTGGCCGGGTTGGAGTTCACCAGCACGACCTCGTAGCCCTCCTGCCGCAGAGCCTTCGCGCCCTGCGTGCCGGAGTAGTCGAACTCGCACGCCTGCCCTATGACGATCGGCCCCGCACCGATGAGCAGGATCTTCTCGACGTCGGTGCGCTTGGGCATGCGGGCGAGGACGCCAATTAGCAGCGCCGCGGCGAGGGCGCTACTGGGAAGGTTTCTCGACACACCCAGTTCTGCAGTGCCTTCGCGGCCTTGGCGCCCCCCGGCCCAGCCATGCAATCGGTGTTTTTCGCGTGAAGCCTTCGGGGTAGTATCCCGTCCAACTCACATGCAAAAGCGTTTGCGTCTCGGTCATCGGGGTTTGCTGTTGGTCACCACGGCGCTCATGCCGCTGCTCGTCAACTGCGAGGTCGACGCGGTCGCCACGCCGCCGCCCGCATACGGCACGGTGCAAGTGACGACTCCCCCGCCTCCTCCTCCGCCCCAGGGCGACGTCACCGTCGGCACTCCGCCGCCGCCCGATCAGGGCGCCGAGGTGGCCGATACCGATCCCTCCGCGCTCGCGGACTTCCACGAGGCGCTCGATCCGTACGGCACCTGGGTCGACGACGCGGCGTACGGCACGGTCTGGTACCCGAACCGGAGCGCGGTCGGCAACGACTTCACCCCGTACATGACCGCGGGCCACTGGGTCTACGACAACAACGACTACCTCTGGGTGAGCGACTTCGACTGGGGCTGGGCGCCGTTCCACTACGGTCGCTGGCTCCAGACCCCGCGTGGTTGGGGCTGGATCCCCGGCCACGAGTACGCGGGCGCCTGGGTCACCTGGCGCAACGGCGACGACGGCTACGGCTACGTCGGCTGGGCGCCGACCCCGCCGACCTACTACTGGCGCGGCGGCGTGGCCGTGAACGTCCCGCCCCCCGAGCCGGTGTTCGTCTACCTGCAGACGAGCGATCTCTTCGCGCCGAACGTCGGCGTGCGCGTGGTGCCCCGCGCGCGGTATCGCGAGATCGAGGGACGCACGCGCGTCTACGCGCCGGTGCGCGGCGGAGAGCGCGTCATCGTGCGTGGGCCGCCCCCGACGCGCTTCGGCATCAACATGAACACGGTGCCTCGCGCCCCGGCCAACAACCCCGGCCTCGCGCGCGCGCAGCAGTTCCGCGCGCGGCCGGCCGTGCGCCCGGTCAACCCGGGCAACCCGAACCCGGGTGCGCAGCGCCCGGGCGACTTCCACGGCGCGCCTCCGCAGGGCGGCCAGCCCCAGGGCGGCGTGCGCCCCGGCGAGCAGCGCCCGAACGACTTCCACGGTGCGCCGCCGCCTCAGGGTCAGCCCGGCGGTCACCCGTCCGGGGTCGACAACCGGCCCGACGCTCACGGGCAACCCGCGAACCCGCAGCACCCGTCGGGCGGGCAGCTCCCGCCGGACGCGCGCACCCGCCCCGTATCGCCGACGCAGGAGCAGATGCACGCCGCGCCGCCTCCCACCTCGAACAACAACCGTCGCACCCCGCCTCCCGAGCGCAAGCGCTGAGTGAGACGCTGAATCACTTGCGGGGGGGGCAGCTCCCCTGTTTGCACCCGCCCACACAGGGCGGGCCGGGGGGGAAGAACCCGTAGATGAGCGTCGCCGAAAGGCCGACGCTCGCGGGTTCGTTCTGCCCGACGCTCGAGATCGGCGGCACGAAGTAGAGCGACCCGACGAGGCGCACGTGCGCCGTGAGCGGCAGCGAGCCGATCGCGGCGAGCTGGGTGAGCGCGCGCGCGGAGCCCGGAACCGTCGCGCCCGCGACGGACGCATCCCAGGAGCCCGTGTACAGGAACGACGCTCCGAGCGCCGCGCCGCCCCGGAAGACGTACGTCGCGGCGAGCGTGCCGGCGAGGTCGGGGCCGAGCTGCGAGTGCACGTTCGAGGCGGTGCGCGCCTCGTGGAAGGAGGCGGTGAACGCCGTCGCGAAGAGCATGTGCCCGAAGAGCTGCTCGAAGGCGAGGCCCGCGTCGAGCTGCATCGCGCCGAGCCCGGTCGCGTCGGCCGCGAGCGCGCCGCTCGCAGACTCGATCGGCTTGCCCGAGGGGACGGTGAGCGAGAGGAGCCCCGCGATGCCGGGCACGATCGGGTCGCGCCCGGCCGTGGTGACGTCCCAGCGCATCGACAGCTTCATGTCGGAGACGCCGCCGCCCGCGTCCGTGAGCCCGCCCGCGCTGCGATACGTCTCTTCGAACGGGACCGCGACGTTGATCTGGAAGTCCGGGAACGGGCGCACCGTCGCCAGGATCGTCTGCGCGAAATCGAGCTCGTGCGCCCCGTCGGGCTGGCCGTGCCAGGTGCGCTGGCCGTCGAACGAGCCCGTCACTCCGGCGAGCTTCAACCCGAGGCCCACGAGGGCGTCCTCGTCGCCCTGCAGCCGCGCGGGGAAGATGGCGCTCGTCGACGCGCAGCAGGCCTGGGCCCGCGCCGCCCGCGCGGCGCCGAAGGTGGCGAGCGCGGCGAATACGGCGACCAGCGAAGCGCGCACGAGCCAGGACATGGTCCCATTCGACCGACAAATCAAGGCCGAGCTGCACCTCGGGGCCGCTTTTTGTACTACGCTCTCCGGGTTTTCCCATGATGACCACCCACAAGAGAAACTTCGCCGACGAGCTCGACGCCATCTCCGCCCGCTACGAATCGCAGTTCGCGGGCATGGCACGATCGAGCCGCAACCTCGACGAGATCGACGCGATCATCGCCGACACCAAGAGCGTGCTCTCGCGCATCGAGTCCATCCCGGAGGCGGTGCGGCCGCCCGAGCTCGCCGAGCTCGCGACGCTCGCGCGGCAGAACGTCGCGCTCTACGAGCGAGAGCGCACGCTCATCGTCGAGGCCAAGCGCGTCGGCCCGGACTTCGAGCGGTTCGCGCAGCTCGCGTCGAGCGCAAACTTCGTCTTCGCCCGCTACCGGCGTCACTTCGCGGGCCAGGCTCGTGCGACGCGGGACCTCGGCCTGCTCGCCGAGCTGGCGGACGATCTCGAGTCGATCGAGGGAGGGATGGCCGAGGTGGTCTCCACCACGAAGTCGGCGGACTTCAAGAAGGACCTCGAGCTCGTGCGGCAGAGCGTGAAGATGTACCGCTCCGAGCGCGAAGCCATCCTCGAGGCCCGCAAGGAGGGCACCGCCGACGAGCGCGCGAGCCTGATGGCGCAGCTCGCCAACTCGCAGTTCGGGATCTACCAGAACCACTTCGCGGGCAAATCGCGCGCGACGCGCCGCCCCGCGCTGCTCGTGCGGATCATCGAGCAGCTCGAGGCGATCCAGAAGGGCATGCGCGCGCTCGAGGGCAAGGTCAGCGGCGACAACAACAAGAAGAACCTCGGCATCGTCGCAAAGCAGCTCGAGACCTACCGCGCCGAGCTCGACGAGGTGCGAAATGCCCGCAAGACGACGAGCTTCGCCGATCTGATGGGAATGCTCGGCGGCGCGGCGAACGAAGTGTTCGACGCGTTCCGCAAGGAGTTCGCCGGGCAGGACCGCAAGACGCGCGACGCCGCGCGCCTCGGCGCTCTGTGCGACGAGCTAGGGGACATCCGCAAGCAGATGGTGGACCTCGGCCGGGCCGAGCAGAGCGCGACCAACGACAGCAACATCGACATCGTGACCGGGCAGCTGACGAGCTTCGAGCAGGAGTGGGAGCAGATCTCGCTCGCCCAGAAGTAGCGTCTCCGGCGGGTCTGTTCCGCGAGCAAACACGAGCGAACAAACCGCCGGACAGGCGCACCGTCAACTACGCGACGGAGGCGCGGCGTCGTCGCGAACCGAAAGCTCAGCCGCGCACGAACTCGAGGTACTTCGCCTGCCACATCTTGGAGCGCGCGTAGGAGAGCGCGGCGTCCGGCTTGATCGTGGTCGACCGGGCGACGCCGTCGGCGAAGGCCTGAGCGATGACGCGCGCGGCGACGTGGGCGGCGACCTCGCGCAGCTCGGTGACCGGCGGATAGATGAGGCCGCGGCCCGCGTGGTGTGCCGCGGTGTAGTCGGCGAGCGCCATCGCCGCCGAGGTGACCATGGCCTCGGTGATCTCGGTGGCCTTCGCGAGGATGGCGCCGTAACCGAGGCCCGGAAAGATGAAGGCGTTGTTGCCCTGGCCGATCTCGATCATCTTCCCGCCGTGCTCGACGGGCGCGAAGGGGCTGCCGGTCGACACGATCGCGCGGCCGTCGGTCCAGCGGACGATGTCCACGGGCTGCGCCTCGCAGGAGCTCGTCGGGTTGGAGAGCGCGAAGACGATCGGCCGCTCGGAGTTCCGGGCCATGGTACGCACGATGGTCTCGGTGAACGTCCCCGGCTGCCCGGAGAGGCCGAGCAGAGCGGTCGGCTTCGCCCTCGCGACCACTTCCTCCAGCGTGGAGCCGACGCGCGCGACCACGTCACGCGACTTCGCGAACGGGCGCTTGTACTCCTCCATCGGACGGTCCTCGGAGACCAGTCCCTTGGAGTCGATCAGGAACATGCGCGACATCGCCTCGTCGTGCGAGAGGCCATCGCGCTTCATCCCGCGCACGAGCTCCCACGCCACGCCCGCGCCGCCCGCCCCGGCGCCGAAGATGACGAAGCGCTGATCGCGGATGGCATCGCCGCGGAGCCGGCACGCCGAGAGCACGCCCGCGAGCGCGACGGCGCCGGTGCCCTGGATGTCGTCGTTGAACGAGGGGAGCGTCTTCCGGTACCGCTCGAGCACGCTGAAGGCCGCGTCCTTCGACAGGTCCTCCCACTGCAGGACGGCCTCCGGGTACCGCTTGCGCACGGCGTCCACGAAGCGATCCATGAACGCGAAGTACTCCGCGCCGCGCAGCCGCTTCTGCCGCACGCCGAGGTAACGCGGCTCGTTGAGCAGGTCGGCGCGCTCGGTACCGACGTCGAGGCCGACCGGCAAGCAGCGGTACGGGCTCACGCCGCCGCCCGCGGTGTAGAGCGCGAGCTTGCCGATGCTGAT
>DATIQP010000375.1:0-13035 GCA_035470765.1 Polyangiaceae bacterium
GGCGTACAAGGGCATCGAGGCGGGGCACATCTTCATCCTCGGCACCCACTACTCGGCCAAGATGGGCGCCACGTTCCTCGACGAGGCGCAGGCGAGCAAGCCGATCATCATGGGCTGCTACGGCATCGGCGTCTCGCGCCTGGTGGCGACGGCCGTCGAGCAGCACCACGACGACAACGGCATCGCCTGGCCGATGGCGCTCGCGCCCTACCACGTGTACCTCTGCACGCTCGGCAAGGAAGAGATCGTCCACTCGACCGCGAAGACGCTCTACGACGGGCTCCGCGCGGCGGGCGTCGAGGTGCTCTGGGACGACCGCGACGAGCGGCCCGGCGTGAAGTTCAAGGACGCCGACCTGCTCGGCATTCCGCTCCGCGTGACGATCGGCGCCAAGGGCCTCGCGGCCGGAGGCGTGGAGCTCAAGCCGCGCACGGAGAAGGATCCGAAGAAGTCGGAGATCGTCCCCGTCGCCGACGCGGTGAAAGTGATCGCCGAGCGCGTTTCCGCCGCGCTACGTTAGCGCGGTGACCAAGAGAACCGTCACGTCGACGGACGCCGTCCACGCGGGCGAGCCGAAGAAGAAGGCGTTCGACGCGGTGCCGCAGCCGATCGTCGCGACGTCGACGTACACCTTCGAGGACTCGGCCGAGGTCGTCGCGCACACCGAGGGCAGCCACCCGCGACCCGACCGCGAGGAGTACGGGCGCTACGGCAACCCGACGTGCCGCGCGGTGGAGCTGCGCGCGGCCGCGCTCGAGGGGACCGACGACGCGGTGCTGTTCTCGAGCGGGATGGCCGCGATCACGACGACGGCGCTGGCCCTCACCCGTCAAGGCCAGCACGTGGTGCTGTTCTCCGATTGCTATCGGATGACGCGCGAGTTCGTGACCGAGACGCTCGCCCGATTCGGAGTCTCGTGCACGCTCGTCCCGGCCGCGGACGTCTCCGCGCTCGAGGCCGCGCTCCGCCCGGAGACTCGCCTCGTCATCAGCGAGTCGCCGACCAACCCCTACCTGCGGTGCGTCGATCTCGAGAAGCTCGCGGCCGTGTGCAAGGGCAGGAGGGGCCTCAAGACGCTGGTCGACGCGACGTTCGCCACGCCGGTCAACTGCCGGCCCGCGTCGTTCGGGGTCGATCTGGTCACCCACAGCGCGACGAAGTATCTCGGCGGCCACCACGACGTGCTCGCGGGCCTCGTCTGCGGGACCGCGCCGCTCTGCTCGCTCGTGCGCGAGCTGCGCGGGGTGCTCGGCAACGTCGCCGACCCGCACGCCGCGTTCCTGGTCGGCCGCGGCCTCAAGACGCTCGCGCTCCGCGTGGCCAAGCAGAACGAGAGCGCGCTGCGCATCGCGCGCGCCCTCGAGGAGCACCCGGCGGTCGAGCGCGTCTATTATCCCGGGCTCGAGTCGCACCCGGACCACGCCGTCGCCGCCGCGCAGATGAGCGGCTTCGGCGGTGTCGTCAGCTTCGTGGTCAAGGGCGGCCTCGACGCGGCGCGGGCGGTCGTCGATCGGATGCAGATTGCACGCATCGCGCCGAGCTTCGGCGGCGTCGACTCGCTCGTGGAGCAGCCGGCGGTGATGAGCTTCTACGAGATGAGCGCGGAGGATCGCGCCGCGATCGGGATCGCGGACGGGCTGGTGCGGCTCGCGGTGGGCATCGAGGAGCCCGAGGACCTCATCGCCGACATCGAGAAGGCGTTGGGGCGGTGACGGAGACGGAGTCGGCGGCTCAGCCGAGACCTTCCAGCGCCGCGAGAAGGGCGTTCGCCTGCATGCTCGCCTCCTCCGTCGACATCGGGCGCGCGTCGGCCACCTGGATCGTGACGATCTGCTCCTCGGGGATGTCGAGCAAGAAGCGGCTCGGTGTCCGCGGGACCGCTTTGCCGCGCATCGCCCGCGCCGCGCAGCGCGAGAGCGTCAGCCTCTCCCTGGCGCGCGTGACGCCGACGTAGAACAGCCGCCGCTCCTCCTCCACGTCGCTCGTGATGCCGAGGTCCTGGGCCATCTCGCCGGTCGTCGCGTCGGTCGCTCGCGTGTCGAGCGTGCGCGAGTGCGGCAGGTAGCCCTCCTCGCAGCCGATCAAGAACACGTGATCGAACTCCAGCCCCTTGGAGCCGTGCAGCGTCGAGAGCAGCACGAGGTCCTTCGGCGCGTCCTCGTCGCTGTCGTCGTTCTGCAGGGTGAGCGCCTGGATGAACGAGAGCAGGCCGTCCTCGCCCGTGGGATCGCGCCCCGCCGCGCGCTCCCGCGCCTCGCGCCGCGCCAGCGTCCCGAAGAGCGAGTCGACGTTGCTCCAGCGCCGCGCGGCGGCCTGCGAGGTGGGCGAGCTCTGATCGATGTCCGCGCGCAGCCCGACCCGCTCGCACAGCCAGCGCGTCACCTCCGTCGACGACTCGCGCTGCACGAGGAGCCTCTTGCGCGTCTCCGCGATCACCTTCTCGAGATCGCCGCACCCGCTGCGCGCGCCGCTCGGGAGGTCGTCGAGCGCGTTCACGCGTTCGATCGTCTCCCAGAGGGTCCAGCCCTGGGCGGTGGCGTGCGTCGCCAGCCGCTGCAGGCTCTGCTCGCCGATGCCGCGCGCCGGGTAGTTCACGATGCGCCGCAGCGCGATCTCGTCGTGACGGTGCAGCGCGAGCTTCAGGTACGACAGGACGTCCTTGACCTCCTTGCGCTCGAAGAACTGCTGCCCGCCCACGAGCCGGTAGCCGACGCCCTGCTCGCGCAGCGCCTCCTCGATGAGCTTCGCCTGGCCGTTGCTGCGGTAGAGCACCGCGATCTGGCTCGGGCGCACCTGCTCGTCCTTGATCAGCTTGCGGATCTCGCGCGCCACGAACGCCGCCTCCACGTCTGGCGTGGGCGCGACGGCGACGCGCGGGAGCTCGCCGCCGGCCTTCTGCGAGAAGAGCACCTTGCGGTGCTCGCCCGCGTCCCTCCGCTTGCCGATGACGGCGTTGGCGACGGCGAGGATCGGCTGGCGCGAGCGGTAGTTCTGCTCGAGCTTGATGACCTTCGCGCCGGGGAAGTGCTGCTCGAACTCGAGGATGTTGGTCACGTCGGCGCCGCGCCAGGCGTAGATCGCCTGATCGTCGTCGCCCACGACGCACACGTTCTTGTGGCGCGCGCCGAGCAGGCGCAGCACCTCGAGCTGGGCGTGGTTGGTGTCCTGGTACTCGTCGACGAGGATGAAGTGGAAGCGGTCCTGGAAGCGGGCGAGCACGTCCTCGCGCGTCTGCAGCAGCCGCGCGAGCTCGCACACGAGATCGTCGAAATCGAAGGCGCGGAACGAGCGCAGCGCGGACTGGTAGCGCGGGTAGATCTCGCGCGTGATGTCGTCGTACTCGTCTTCGCGCTCGCTCCCCTCCGCGCGCGCCGTGAGCTGCTCGGGCGTGACGAACGCGTTCTTCGCGAGCGAGATGCGCGAGAGGATCGCGGCCGCGTCGTAGCGCTTGCCGCCGTCCACGTGGCGCATGCACTCCTTGACCACGCCCATCGCGTCGCCCTGATCGAAGATCGTGAACGCCCCGCCGACCGCGAGGCGCTCACGCGAGAGCGCCGCGAGCCCGAACGAATGGAACGTGGAGATGGTGAGGTCCTTGGTCGGCAGCGATCGGGCCTTCGCGATCTTCGCCACACGCTCGGCCATCTCGCCGGCGGCCTTGTTGGTGAACGTCAGGGCGACGATGCTGCGTGCGGGCACGCCGCGCTCGATGAGCCGGGCGATGCGCTCCGTGATGACGCGCGTCTTGCCCGAGCCGGCCCCGGCCAGGACCAGGAGCGGACCGATGTGATGTTCGACCGCGCTGCGTTGCGCGGGGTTCAGCGGAATCGGTGCCGCACGCTCGACCCCTTGGCGAGAGCTCGGACCGGAACGGGGAGAGGCCACGGCACCAGCAACCACGGCACGGCCGCGGATACTAGATTGCTTTTTTCGGCGTTTCCGGCAGAGAAGTCCCGGGCGGGGCGTATATTGGGCCGCCCATGCGTACGCCGATCTCCTCCGTGTGCCGCGTCGCCGTCTGCGCCCTGTTCGCCGCCGCGTGTGGAGGCTCCCCCCCTCCGGCGACCAGCGTGCCCGCGCTCCCCAGCGCTCAACCCAGCACGCCGGCGCCGGCGGTGGACCTGTCGCCCGTCACGACCATGCCCGAGGCGATGGTGCTTACGATTCACGCGTCGCACATGTCCGTCACCGCCGACGTCGTCGGCGACTGGGCTGGCATCCCGCTCGACGTCCACGGGCCGCTCTCCGAGATGGTGGGCGAGCGCATCGCCAAGCTCGTGGGCGAGGACGGCCCCGCGGACATGGCCATCATGCTCGAGGACCGTGGCGAGCGCGAGCCGAGCGTGCGCTTCGTCGCCTCGCTGCCGGTGCGCAACGCCGACGCCGCGCAGGCCTCGCTCAAGGCGGACTACGGCCTGCTGCCGATCGGCAACGGCGCCTACGAGATCTCGCGCGCCGGGGGCCGCCGCGAGGGCGATCCGGACTTTCGCGTCTGCGCGTTCGCTCCGGCCATCGACGGAGCCCGCATCGTGTGCAGCCGCAGCGCGTCGGTCCGTGACGCCGCGCTCCCCTACATGACGCGCGGCTTGCCGTTGCAGAAGGCCACCAGCGACGTTCACGTCGAGGCGCGCTCTGCGGCGCTGCACCGAATCATCCAGCGCAACCGCAACCGCTTCCAGACCCAGGGCGTCCACGAGCTCGGGGTCAGCCGCGAGCTCCGGCCGGTGTCCGAGAACGCCATCGGCGACCTCCTCGACTCGCTGCTCGACGCCGACACGGCGACGCTCGACGCCGTGATCGACAAGAGCAAGGGCACCGCCGAGCTGAAGGTGAAGGCCAAGTCCAGCCACGCCCTCATCACGCGCATCCTCACCTCGCACCCCGAGAAGGCGGAGGCCGTCCCGGCCACGTTCTGGCGACTGCCCGGCGACGCGGACCTCGCGCTCTTCGGCCACGGGCTCGACGCCGACCAGCTCGCGTCGCCTCGCGATCAGCTCGTGCGCGTGCTCGACACGGCGCTCGCCCGCGAGCAGGCGCTGACGCCCGGCGATCGCAAAGCCCTCGTCGACGCGTTCGCCCACACCGTCGACATGCTCTCCGCCCCGATGGTCTACGCGCGCGGCGTCGACGTGTCGAAGGCGCTCCAGACGATGGCGCCTTCCACGGGCGACGCGGCGAAGGTGCGCTCCGCGGCGGAGCAAGCCGCAGGCTGGGACGTGCTCGGCGTCGAAGCCACGCCGGAGAAGGTTTCCGCCTCGTTCAAGGAGTGGGCTTCGGCGTTCAGCCGCCCCGGGATGGGGAAGTGGCTGAAGGACCAGTCCTCCGCCGAGGTCGCCCCCACGTGGCGCGTCGTCGCCACGCCCGCGGGGCTGCCGGCCGGCTCGGTGCACCTCGCGCTCGCCGTGGCGCACGACGACGCCTCCTACGGGACGTCGGGGCTGACGGGCCAGGGCCAGGCCACCAAGGCGCGCAAGCGGCCGCCGATCACGACCACGCTCCACATCCTCGTCGTCCCCGACCAGACGCGCGCGTGGGTCGTCACCTCGCTCGACCAGGCCACGGCCGTCGCCAGGGCGCGGCTCGTCGCCTCGCCGCCCGCGGCGACCGGGACGCTCGCGAGCCGGCAGGGCCTCGACGCGCTCAAGTCGGCGCGCCTCAACGCCGGCGGTTTCGTCACCCTGCGCGGGCTCGGCATGGGGGCGCCCCTGACGTGGGTGCTCGACTCGCCGCGCCAGCGCATCGCCAACGATCCGCTCCTCGGCACCTCCGCGCAGTCGCAGGGCAGCACGCCCTTGATTCTCGGCTTCGCCGAGACGAGCGAGGGTGGCCCGGGCTTCACGATGAGCTTCGATATGCCGCGCGCCGCGCTCGCCGACGTGCTGCAGGTGGGGCCGCGCATCTTTCACTGAGGCGCGACGAGGAGTTGGCCCGCCGCGGCGCCGGTGGGTAGATGTGGGATATGTGGCGCCGCTTCGGGTTGTTGCTGCTCCTTTTGGCTCTGTTCGGCTCGCGCGAGGTCCGTGCGAACTACACGGAAGCGCACCTCGGAGGCGTCGACGTGCGCGTCACCGTCGGCCGCGACGGCCACTTCGCCGCCGCTCACAAGCTGACCTACCACGTGCTCGCGGGCGCGATGCGCTCGCTCACGATCCAGGGCTTCGAAGACGACCTGCGCTTCGCGCCGACCGGGACGGCGACCACCGCCGACGGGCGGTCGTTCGGCCTCACGGTCGCGCGAGACGACAAGGGCCTGCACGTCAACGTCGACGATCCCAAGGGCATCAAGCGCGGCGACTACACGCTGGAGCTCGACTACGAGGGTTCGCTCGTGGGTGGAAGCTCGCCGCGCGTGGCGCTCGAGGGGGCGTTCTACCGCCTGCGCTTCGCCACGCCGCCCATGACCGAGGGCGTCGACGGGATGCGCGTCGTCCTCGATCTACCGTCGGCTCCGACCGAGCCCCGCGTCGCCGCGTCGGGTGACGAGGGCGACTCGAGCGAGCTTCTGTCCGCGCTGCGCCGCGGCGCCGAGCGCGACGAGCTCGAGCTCGTGCGCCCGCACGTCGCCAAGGGCCAGGGCGTCTCCTGGTACGCGCGCGTGGATCCGAAGGCGATGCCCGCGCTCGACGACCCCGCGCTGCGGCCGCGCGCCCAGTCGGCCGCCCCGATCACCCGCTCGGGCTCCGAGCTCCCCTGGATCGTCGCCGCCGCGGCCGCGCTCGCGCTCTTCGCGCTGTCGCTGGCGAAGCATCGCTTGCTCGGCGACTCGGCTGCGATGCGCGGCCTCGTCCCGCTGCCGGCCACGGTGCGGCTGACGCTGGCCGCGCTCGTCTTCGGCGCGGGCGTCTACGTGGAGGCGGACGGTCGCGCGCTGGTCGCAGCTTCGCTCGTGGCGGCGGCGCTGCCGCTCGTGGCGTGGCGCGCTTCGAAACGCGAACCATCGTCGCCGGCGTCGCGGCCCGGAGCATGGCTCGTGCTCCGTCCCGACGACGCCTTCGCGCAGCCCGCTCGACCGGCCGACTGGCTCGACGCGACGACGCCGCGCGGACGGCTCGTGCTCGCCGGGCTGTCCCTCGGCCTTTCGCTCGCTGCCTTCTTCGCGCGCCGAGCGGAGGGCGCGTCGTACTGGATCGGCATCGACGCCCTCGCGCTCGTTCCCGTCTTCTTCTCGGGCACGTCGTTCCAGGCACCGCCCGACTCGCGCCGCGCTGCCGCCGCGCTCCAGCCGATCGCGCGCGAGCTCGAGGCGTGCGAGGACGTACGCGTGGCGCCCTACGCGCTGCGGGACGAGCTCCGCCTGCTCGTCATGCCGCGCCTCGCGATGCCGGGAGTCATCGGTGTCGAGCTCGGCGTGGCGTGGGAGGGGGCGGGCGGCGCGACGCTCGCGACGTACGAGGCGCTCGTGCGCGTCCACGACGGCAGCTTCGCGGCCGCGAAGATGGCGGCGTACGCCAAGGATCAGCGCGCCCTGCCGGGCCGCAAGCCCGAGGAGCGTGTCTACCGCTTCGAGCCCGCCGGCCCATCGGTCGGGTCGGCCGTCGCGCTGGTCCGGGAGCTCGCCGACACGCTGCACGATCGCCGCCTGGTGATCGCGACCCCGATCGAGTGGGAGGGTGCCGAGCGCCGCTTGCCACCGAACGTGCGGCGCGCGCTCGCCGTCGCGAGCGCCTAGCGCTGGCTTAGCGTGGCGGCTCTGGCATAGTGGCCCGATGCGAACACCCGCCGGGCATCGGCGTTTGCCGAGGGTTCCGTCCTCGCCTCCCGCTGCCCACTCGCGTCGCGAGCTCCTGCAGTATCTCGGCGGTCTCACGGCGGCGCTCGCCGTCCCGTTCGGGGCCGAGGGTTGTAGCTCTCCGCCGGCGCAGACGGGCTTCTTCACCGACGCCGAGCGCAGCGCCCTCGGCGCCCTCGCGAACGCCGTCCTCCCGCCGGACGACACTCCCGGCGGCGCCGCCCTCGGCGCGGTCGCGTACATCGAGAGGCTGCTCACCGCGTTCGACAGCGCCGACGCGACGCACCCGCCGGCGATCTACGCGGGCGGTCCCTTCTCGGGCCGCGCACCCTACGCCGATCCGAACGGACAGCCCGGGACGACCTTCCCGCCCAACTCGTTCTCCACGTTCTTGCCGCTCGACCGCGTGAAGGACGCGGGCTGGCGCCTGACGCTCTTCGGCTCCGCCGCGCTCCCTGGCGGCGCGCCCAACGAATCGCTGCTCGGCGCGGTCGTCGGCCTTCGCGATCAGGTGAAGAAGGGTCTCGCCGACGCCATCGCGAACGCGCCGCAGCCGCTCGATCAGATGAACCAGGACGACATCATCTCGTACCTCAATACCGGCCTGGGGATCGAGTTCCGGCAGCTCGTCATCGAGCTGGTCTGTCAGGGCTGCTTCGCGCCGCCCGAGTACGGCGGGAACCTGAACCTCGGCGGATGGAAGCTCACCCACTTCGAAGGCGATCAGCAGCCGCTCGGCTACAGCGTCTGGAGCACCGCGCAGAGCAAGTACGTCGAGCGCCCCGACGCCCCGATGACCACCCCGGACGCGACGGATCCCGAGCCGCTCTCGCCCGACGTCGTCGCCCTCATCGACAACATCGTCAGCCTCCTCGGCGGAGCCGTGTATCAGCCATGAGCTCGCCCATCGTCGGCAACTCCGCCCTGACCACGTTCGACGTCTGCGTCATCGGCAGCGGCGCGGGCGGCGGCCCGGTCGCCTACCTCTGCGCGAAGAACGGGCTCAAGGTCCTGGTCCTCGAGGCGGGCCCGAACCACTTCGATCACCTCGACGATCCGAACCAGCAGCCCGTGCCCGAGCACTCGAGCGACGAGCTCAAGTACCAGACGCGCCTCTTCATCGACATCGACGAGCGCATGGACCCGCGCGGCTGGCGCACCGCGCCGAGCGACGGCGATCGCCTCGACGTCACCGACGTCAACGGCCTGCCGAAGCACGTCGGCGGCGGCATGGTCCACGCGGACGTGAAGATGCCGCGCTTCGAGGCGCAGGACTTCCAGATGGGGACGCTGCTCGCCGGCAAAGTGCAGAATGCAAACTTCGCCGACTGGCCCATCGCCTACGCCGATCTCGAGCCGTTCTACGCGTTCGCCGAGAAGGCGCTCGGCGTGCAGGGCAAGATGGGCACGAACCCGTTCGAGGCCCCCCGAAGCGGCGACTACCCGATGCCGCCCGGCCTCTCGATGTACCTCGACGGCGTCGTCGCGAAGGGCCTCACCGCGAACGGCTACACGCCGTTCCCGTACCCGACCGCGGTCAACTCGATGCCGTACGACGGGCGCCCCGCGTGCAACGACTGCGGCTACTGCGCCGAGTTCGGCTGCCCGATCAACGCCAAGGGCTCGACGGCGGTCACGATGCTCCGCAAGGCGCTGCTCACCGGGAACTGCCTGCTCCTCGCCGAGACGCGCGTGACCAAGCTCGTGATGAACGGAGCGAAGGACACGGTCGCCGCCGTCGAGTGCGTCGACCCGAGCGGCAAGGTGGTGCAGTACACGGCCGCGCGCTACGTCCTCGCGGCGAGCCCGATCGAGGACGCGCGCCTGCTCTTGCTGTCGGACCCCGGAGGCCCCGGCATCGGCAACTCGAGCGACATGGTCGGCCGCAACCTGATGTTCCACCTGCAGACGTCGTGCGTCGGCATCTTCAACGATCGCCTCCACGGCCACCGCGGCCGCACCGTCGACACCGGCTTCGCCGACTTCCGCGGCAAGGCGGCGACCTACGATCCGAACAGCCCGGCGACTTCGCTCGGCGGCATCGTGGAGATCAGCGGCAGCGAGCACCCCGTCAACGAGGCGAGCTACTACACCGAGATCCTGCTGCGCTCGCAGTTCAAATTCGACGGGCGCGTCTTCAAGAAGCTGATGCGCCAGGCGCCTTTCCGCGATCGCATCATCGTGCTCACCATGCAGGCCGAGGACGCGCCGCAGGCGACCAACCGCGTCGACCTCGATCCGGCGGTCGTCGACTTCTTCGGCACCCCAGCGCCGCGCGTCACCTACTCGAACCACCCGTACGAGCTCGCCGCGAGCTCGTATTACGGGCCGATCATGCAGAACAAGATCTTCAAGGACGCCGGCGCGCGCTGGGCTGCGGTCACTCCGAAGGACGACATCCCCGCGAGCGCGCACATCATGGGCACGCTGCGCTTCGGCACCGATCCGACCAAGAGCGTCTGCGACCCGACCGGCAAGCTCCACGACGTGACCAACCTCTACTGCAGCGACGGCGCGCTCTTCCCGACGTCGAGCGGCTACAACCCGACGATGACGATCTGCGCCCTCGCCTGCCTGGTGGCCGGGCAGATGGTGTTCCCCGGCAACCCGCAGAAGGTGCTCGCCTAGTCCACGTTTTCGTCGCCGTCGCGTTCGCGACGAGCTTCTAGGCGCGGCGCGCGGACTTGATGGCGATGGGCTCGAGCGGCGCGTCCTTCGCGAACGGGCCCTGCGCGCCGGTCTTGGCGTGGACGATGGCGTCGACCACTTCCATGCCGGAGGTGACGCGGCCGAAGACGCAGTAGCCGAAGCCGCTCGGCGTCTTGGCGCTGTGATCGAGGGAGGCGTTGTCGGCGACGTTGATGAAGAACTGCGCCGTCGCCGAGTGCGGGTCGCTCGTACGGGCCATCGCCACGGTGCCGCGGACGTTCTTGGCGCGCGCGCTCGCCTCGTTCTCGACGGGCGGCTGCGTGGGCTTCTTCTGGAGGCTCGCGTCGTAGCCGCCGCCCTGCGCCATGAAGCCGGGGATGACGCGGTGGAAGAGGGTGCCGTCGTAGTGGCCGGCGTCGACGTAACGGAGGAAGTTCTCGACGGTCTTGGGGGCGAGTGCGGCGTCGAGCTCGATGTCGATGGGGCCCTTGGTGGTCTCGATGCGGACGAGCGTCATGGCGCGATGGTACGCGCGTCGGGGATGGGGCGCGACAGGTCTTGGTCGTCGGGCGGAGGCGGAGGAGGAGGTGGGGAAGGGGGGTGGGTGGCGTCGGCGGGGCTAGCGGCACGGTTTCCCGTGCACTAGGCTGACGGCCCCCGATGACTCCGAATTTCGTGCGTGCGCTGGCCGTGCTGGCCGAGGCCTTGATTGAAGGACGGCGCGTGCTCGTCGTCGCCGATTCGTCGCTCGGTCTGCACACCACGCTCGCCGAGCTGGGCGCGCGTCTCGTGCACGTGTACGACCCGGACGCGGAGCGCGCGATGGCGCAGCCGCCGCCTACCGAGCGCGGCCACGTCCTGCGCGGCCTGCCCGAGGGGGACTTCGAGGTGCGCGACGGCGCGTTCGATCTCGCGTTCGTCCCCGACCTCACCATCGCGCCTGATCCCGCGGCGCTGCTCGCCCGGTTGCGGCGCGTGGTGGGCAACGAAGGGGCGGTCCTCTGCGCGGCGAGCAACAAGGACGCGACCCAGGCCGAGCAGGGCCTCGACTACTACGAGCTGTACGATCTGGTCTCGATGCAGTTCGCGCACATCCGGATGCTCGCGATCATGCCGTTCGTCGGCGTGACCGCCGCCGAGCTCGGCCAGGACGAGGTCGAGACGGCGGTGCGTGTGGACACGCAGCTCGCCGGGGAGCGCGAGGCGCCCGCGGTGTTCGTGGCGCTCGCCTCGCAGGAGGACGTGGCGCTCGACGCGTACGCGGTCATCGAGCTGCCGGCGGACGGCGAGGCGCAGGCGGGCGTCGAGGCCGACGCGGCCGTGATCGCCGAGCTGGCCTCGGCGCGGCTGCGGGTCGAGGTCTTGCAGTCGCGCATCGAAGAGCTGGCCGCGCACGGCCAGAAGGAGGCGCGCGCGAGCGAGGAGCTTCGCCGGGTGCTGGAGGCGCTCGACGCCGAGCGCGAGCGCGGCGCGCTGCTCGAGCGCGAGCTCGACCGGGAACGTCTGACACGAGCGGCCGACCAGTCTGCCGAGCATCTGGCCGCGGCGCGCCAGCGCATCGCACTGCTGGAGGAGGGCGTCCAGCTCGCCGAGCAGACGATCATCGCGCTGCGCGACCGCCTGGCGCAGGTCGAGTCGGCGTTCGAGCAGGCCGACGAAGAACGCGCCGCGCTGCGCGGAGAGCTGGAGCAACGCGGCGCCGCGCGGGCCTCCGGCGACGAGGTGCGCGCGCTCGAGGTGCGCGCCGCGGAGCTCGAAGCCGAGCTCGCGCTGGCGCAGGAGGCTCACGCCGAGGATCACGCGGCCCTCGAGGCGACGCTGCGCGAGCGCGGCGAAGCGGTGGCCGCGCTGTCGGCGGAGGTCAGCCGCCGCGAGCGCATCGTGCGCGAGCTCCTCGTCGCGATCGAGGCGCGGGGCGCCGCGGCGCAGCCCGCCGCGACGGAGCCGGCCGAGGAGCCCGCGGAGGAGAGCTTGCGCGCGAAGCTCGACGAGCTCGCGCGCCTGGCCGCCGCCCAGGAGAGCGAGCTCCAGGCGAGAGCGTGGCGCATCGGCGAGCTCGAACGAGCGCCCGACGCAGCGCCGCCGCCACTTGCCGCAGAGACGGCAGAGGTCGATCGCCTCCGTGATGAGATCTTCGCGCTCCGGCAAGCGCTCACCCAGGAGCACGCCGAGAAACAGCGCATCGCCGACGACGCCCGCGCCGAGCTCCAGCGTCAGGCCGTGCTGATCGAGCAGCTCTCGGGTCGCGGCGACCGCGAGCACGACAGCGCCTGACCAGGCCGGGGCCGCGCGTCCCTCGCCCCCTCTCCTACAAGGTGCGGTCTCAGCCCCGCTGCGCGCGCGGGCGGACCCTGATAGCCTCTCGAGGATGGGGGGGAGCGCGCCCTCCACCCATGCACAACATTCACCAATCCGTCGTCGACCTCGTCCGCGCGCGGATTGGCACGACGCTCAACGACAAGTGGCGCATCGACGAGCTCCTCGGCCTCGGCGGGATGGCGGCGGTCTACGCGGCCACGCACCGGACGGGGAGCCGCGTGGCGATCAAGATGCTGCACCCGCAGCTCTCGCTCAACGACGCCGTGCGCAAGCGCTTCGCTCGCGAGGGGTACGTGGGGAACACGGTCGGGCATCCGGGCGTGGCGAGGGTGCTCGAC
>DATIQP010000376.1:0-14743 GCA_035470765.1 Polyangiaceae bacterium
CCACCACGAGAGCCAAGTGTGCGGCTCGGCGAATGCCGCTATTCTGCGCACCCAAGGTGACCCATGGCGCTCACGCTCTACACCGACGGTTTCTGCATCAGCCCGTACGCCTTCTCCGTCTTCGTCGCGCTCGAGGAGAAGGGGATCCCTTATCGCTTGGTGCCCCTATCGCTCGGCGAGAAAGAGCACCACGCGCCCGAGTACCGCGCGGGCTCGATCACGGGGCGCGTGCCGGCGATCGAGCACGACGGCTTCTGGCTCGCCGAGTCGTCCGCGATCGTCGAGTACTTGGAGGACGCGTTCCCCGAGCCGCGCGTGCTGCCGGCGGACGTTAAGGAGCGGGCGCGAGCGCGCATGGTGCTGCACTGGGTTCGCACGGACCTCATGCCGATCCGCGAGGAGCGGCCCACGCACACGATGTTCTACGCGCGCACCGACCGGCCGCTGTCCCCCGAGGGGCAGAAGGCGGCCGCGCACCTCGTCGAGACGGCGGAGCGGCTCGTCCCCGCGGGCCGCACGTCGATGTTCGACGCCTGGAACCTAGCCGACAGCGATCTCGCGTTCATGCTCCAGAGGCTCAACCTGAACGGCCATCCGCTGCCCGCGGGGTTGCGCCCGTTCGTCGACGCGCAGTGGGCTCGCGAGTCGGTCCAGAAGTGGGTCGCGCTGTCGCGCCCGCCGTACGTGCCGTACTGAGGCCCGGCCATCGCGGGACCTCTGCTGCGCGCGCCCGCGACATGGCCGTGTGCGCGCCAGCTGAGATACGCGGGCGGCTGAGGTCCCCCGAGGATCGTGCAGTCGCAGGTGGCGACAAGCCGGATCCATTGGCTATTCTTCGGGGTGTCCATTTCGCCTAGCCCCACCACCCGCGACCACCATCTAGACCACGGCGCGATCGGCAACGGTCGCGTGATCGCGCTCGTTTCGCCCACCAGCGCGATCGAGTGGCTTTGCCTTCCGCGCTTCGACTCACCCTCGGTCTTCGCCAGGTTGCTGGACGCCGACGGCGGCACGTTCCGCGTGCTGCACGAAGGCCGCGAGATCCGCGGCGAGCTCGATTACCTGCCGAACACGAACGTCCTTCGCTCGCGCTTCGAGGCGTCGGGCTGCGTCTGGGAGATCATCGACTTCGCGCCGCGCATACCGGACGGGTTGAGCGTCCGCGTCCCGATCGAAATCATCCGCGTCGTGCGCCCCGTGAGCGGCCACCCTCGCCTTCGCATCGACTTCGACCCGCGCCCGGACTACGCGCGCGGCAAGACGCAGGTGCGCGAGACGACGCACGGCCTCGAGGTGGTCGGCCCCGAGCCGCTCCACCTCTCGAGCAACCTGCCGAGCCCGTACATCCTCGGCCGTCGCGATTTCGTCCTGACGCAGCCGCTCTACTTCGTGCTCACCTACGGCCCGCGGCCGACCGTGCCCACGATGGCAAGCGTGCAGCACGAGCTCGATCTCACCGTGGCCGGATGGCGGGCGTGGGCCAAGACGTGCGCGCTCCCGTCCTTCGCCTCGAAGCACGTCCTGCGCTCGGCGCTTTGCCTGAAGCTGCACGCCGATCACGACACGGGGGCCATCATCGCCGCGACGACGACGAGCATCCCCGAGGCGCTCGGCACCGAGCGCTCGTGGGACTACCGATACTGCTGGCTGCGCGACGCGGCGTTCGTCGTCGAGGCGCTCCGACGTCTCAGCCACCTGAACGAGGGGGAGCACTTCCTCAACTTCTTGCGCGACGTCGCGGAGGCCGGTCCCTTGCAGCCGCTCTACGGGATCGACGGCCGGCGCGATCTCGAGGAGCAGGTCCTCGAGCACCTCAGCGGCTACGCCGGTGATCACGTGGTGCGCATCGGCAACGCCGCCTCCGAGCAACGGCAGAACGACCTCATGGGCGAGCTGGTGCTCTGTCTCGAGACGATGCTCACCGACCCTCGCATCATCGACGATCAGCCCCACCGCTTCACCGCGCTGCTCGAGAGGCTGGTCGAAGAAGCCATCGCCGCCGCCCCCACGCTCGACACGAGCATCTGGGAGTTTCGCACGTCGCCCAAGAACCACACCTTGTCGCGCGCGATGTGCTGGGTGGCGATCCATCGGGGGGCGCTGCTCGCGCGACGCCTCGGCCGCCCCGACCTCGCCGAGCGCTGGGCGCCGATCGCCGAGAAGGAGCGCGAGATCATTCTCTCGCGGGGCTACAGCGAGGAGCTCGGCTACTTCACCCAGGCGCTCGACGGCGAGCACTGCGACGCCTCGCTCTTGCTACTCCCCACGCTCGGGATCATCGACGCGCGCGATCCGCGCTTCGTGTCCACCGTCGAAGCGTACGGGCGCACCCTCGTCGACAACGGCCTGATGCTGCGCTACCGCAACCACGACGACTTCGGCGCGACGACGAGCGCCTTCACGATCTGCTCGTTCTGGTGGGCCGAGGCGCTCGCGCTGGTGGGCCGCCTCGACGAAGCGGTCGAGGTCTTCGAGCGCGTGTGCCAGTACGCGAACCCCCTCGGCCTCTTCTCCGAGGACATCGAGCCGCAGACGGGCAGGTTGCTCGGCAACTTCCCGCAGGCGTACACGCACGTCGGGCTCGTCCACGCGGCGACGACCATCAGCGAGCTCCTCGAGGCTCGCGACGGCCGCGCCCGCGCGTGGACCTGAGCCGGCGCACAAAAAGCGACGGGGAGGCGGAGCCGAGCTCCACCTCCCCGGTCTTCGCAGGGCGGCTCGATCAGAGCGGCGGCTGCAGCGCGAGGCTCGCGGGGATGTCGTCGCAGTACGCGGCGTCGAACCCGAAGGACGCGTACCAGCCGAACTCCTGCACGGTCTTCGCCGGATCGGCGTAGGCCTTGAAGCCGTAGTAGTGCGCGGCGCCGACGAACTGCGCGACGCTGCCGGGCTGCGTCTGCTCGCTGTAGCCGATGAAGTCCTTCTCGACGCCGACGATGCGCGACCCGGTGATGAACGCGGCGGTGAAGAAATCCGTGACCGAGGTGTAGCCCGGCAGGCGGTAGACGACACCAACGTCCGCCCACTGGAAGCCGAGGCTGAGGTTCTTCTGGATCTCCGTGACGGGCATGCCGGTGTTGGCGGTCACCTGGGCGGGCGTCATGAGCTGGAGCAGGTCGAGATCGAGCTCGCGCGGGATGTTCGGCGCGGCCTGCGAGGCCAGGTAGAGCAGCGCGGGCGAGAAGCCATCGAACATGACGGCGTTGTCCATCTGCGTGTCGTGGACCGCTTTGACGACCGCCGAAACGAGCGCCTGCTCCGACGTGTCACCCGGATCGCAGAGCGGCGATGGCGTCTTGAGCTCGACGATCATGATGCCGCCCATGGTCGTCGAATTGCGATTGGCCAGGCGGGCCTGGTTGAGCACGGCCTGCAGGCTCGGAATGTACGGCACCTTCGCTTGCAGCTCGTCGAGCGTGTAGCTGTTGATGCAGGAGTAGTCCGGCAGGAAGTCGAAGTCGTGATACGCGACGACCTGGCCGTCCTTCGTGAGCTCGGCGTCGACCTCGACGACAGCCGCGCCTTGCTGGTAGGCGAGGCGCACCGAGTCGACGGTGTCGTTGATGGGTTTTGTGGTGTCCGCGCCGAAGTTCTCTCCGGCGCCCTCGTGCCCGATGACAACGGGCCGCGCATTCGAGGCGAGGAAATCCGCTGCCGTGTGCGGCGGCGCCGCGTTCGAAAGGGACGACGCGCTCCCTCCCGCCGTTGGATCCGCTGGAGCCGAGCAGGCTCCGAGCAATGCTACGAGAGCAACCAGCGAGCCGATGCTTTTCATCTCGGGGTACCTCCGTTGGTGACGTGCCCCACCCCGTCGTGACGGTACTGCGAACGTTGATAATCGCACGACGCATCGCCGCAGAGGACACAAATCTGCTTTTTCTTCGCGAAAACCACGGTCACTTACCCGTCCTCACCGCAGACGACACCCGCAGACGACACCCGCAGACGACACGAAAATATTTGCCTTGTTGGAGGGCGCCAACGGTCCTCTATTGTCCGACATGAGACGGTTCGCCTCGCGCTTGATCTTCGTCACTCTCCTTCTTCTTCTGGTTGCCTTCGCGGGCTGCAGCCCGAGCAACCCCAACACCAACACCGACGCGGGCGCCGACGCCCCGGTGAGCACGTGCGCCGCGCCAGCCGGGCCGGGCACGCAACACAAGGACGCCATCGCCGCCGACGAGACGTGGAAGGCGGCGGACGGTCCGCACATCGTCACCTTCGACATCAACGTCAACGCAGGTGCGACGCTCACGATCGAGCCGTGCGCCGAGGTGCGCATCCAGAACGGCTACAGCATCGTGGTCGAGGGAAACCTGGTCGCCGAGGGCACGGCCACGAGCCCGATCAAGATCGGAGCGGACGACCCGTCGACCCCGTGGGGCGACTTGCAGGTGTTCGCGCCGGGCACGATGAAGCTCGCCTACGCGACGGTGAGCGACGGCGGCGGCCAGACGGTGAACGCCTACGGGGTGATCGAGGCCCGCGGCGACCAGCTCCAGCCGGCGCAGCAGGTCCTGAAGGTCGATCACGTGACCGTGTCGAACTCCGCGTCGTACGGCGTCTCGCTGCGAGCGGGCGGCGCCTTCACCGTAGACTCGCAGGCCTTGACGATCGCGGGCTCCAAGAAGGCCCCGATGCGGATCCTCCCGCGCCTCGCGAGCAACATCCCCAGCGGCACCTACACCGGCAACGCCGACGACGCGATCGTCGTCGAGACCGAGTCCTACGGCGAGGTCAACTACGAGGACGTGACCTTCCACGACCGCGGAGTCCCCTACCGGATCGGCGGCGACACGACGTTCGGCGACCTCAAGGTCGGCCCCAACCACTTCACGCTGACGCTCGAGGCCGGCGTAAAGCTCGCGTTCAAGCAGAACGGCGTGCTCGGCGCCGTGGAGGGGAGCAGCTCGACGGGCGTCATCGTGGCCAACGGCACGGCGAGCCAGCCCGTCGTGTTCACCTCGGCCGCGCCCGCGCCGGCGGCGGGAGACTGGGTCGGCATCCAGTTCGGCAAGGTGGTCGACCCGGGCTTCAAGCTCGATCACGTCGAGATCCGCTACGCCGGCGGTGCGTCGCAGTCGTCGGGCCACCACTGCCAGCCGAACCCGACCGTCAGCGGGCAGCAGTCGCTGAACGACGACTCGGCGCTCGCCATCTACCACGCGCCCGCCTCGCAGTACCTCACGAACAGCCTGATCGCCGACTCGGCCGCCGACGGCGTGGACAACGCCTACACGGGCACGTACTTCGACTTCAAGCCGACCAACACGTTCACGAACGTCGCCGGGTGCCAGGTGACCTATCCCCTTCCGACGACCGGCCTCTGCCCGAACATGGGCTGTCCCTGAGGCGAGGCCGCACCTCGTCGGAACGCTTCACTGCAGGTCCGCGCTGACCGAGGCCACCACCACCGGTGCGGCCCGCTTCAGGAGGGACCCCCGCGCGATCGGCGCCGACGCGCTGCCACGATCCCGAGCGCGCCGAACGCGAGCCACCCGACCGAGCCGCTCGCACCCGCGGCTTCGCAACCGCAGCCGCCGGCGCCGCCGCCACCGCCGCCGTCCGCACCGGAGGACGCATCCCCGAACGGGCCGTCGTACTCGCTTCCTGGCTCGCCCCCCACGGCCCCCGGCTCGACACCGGGCGGCGGAAGCGCGCTCGGGTCCTGCAGGATCATCACACCCATCGCAGGGACCTGCACCGTGCCCGCAGGCACGTCGGTCAAGTAGGCGAGCGAGTAGGTCGGCAAGGTGCCGGCCGCGTCGACCGCACCTCCGCCGCTCCACTCGGCGAGCTTCATGGCCTTCGGCAGCGTCGTCGAGAGCGGCCCGTTCGACGAGTTCACGAGCACCGTGCCCGCGACGTAGTCGCGTCGGTAGAGGCCGCCGGCTCCCCCTCCCGTCCCCGCCACGCGGAGGGCCTCGAGATCCGCGGGCGGCTCGGCGACGTAGCCGCCCAGGTCGATCTCGTACTCTGGGTACCAGGTGATGTCCGAGTTGCCGAACATGATGTAGCTCGTGCCGTTCTTCACGAGCAGGTAGCTGCCGATGAGCAGCGCCCGCTGCTGCATCGTGAGCGTGGTGCCGTCCGCGGTGTCGTCGGCCATCCAGAGCTTGCCGACGCTCGTCACGTATTTGCAGATGCGCCCGAGCGACGTCGACCAGCTGCCGGCGTCGCCCATGGCGTTCTGCCAGTTCTCGGTGAAGACGCCGTCGGTGCCGTCGAGGAACGCCGGCTCCTCGTCGACGAGCGCGTCGGGGTTCGGGATGACGAGGTAGCGCGCGTGACCGTTCTGCGGCGCGAACGCGGCGCGCAGGTCGTCGAAGTACTGCGTGGCGCGCGGGTTCCACCACGTCGCGAGCGCCGTGTGCGACGAGCCGCCCGCCGCCTGCGTCCACCACGCGGCGGGCTGGTAGCCGTACCAGGGGTGAAACGCCACGTCGAAGAAGACGCCGGTCGACTCCGTCGTCGCGAACGTCTGCGCCCAACCGACGAGCGTCTCGGAGAGGTATTGCTTCCACTCCGTCGAGGTGACGTCCATCAGCCAAAACGGATCGGGGTAGAAGATGCGGTCGTTGGTGAAGCCCGTGTTCTGCCCGTGCTGGTAAGCGTTCTCGCGCGTGACCGAGTGCGCCGTGACGTAGGGCGTGAACACGTCGGTGTCCTCCTGCCCGTAGGTGTTCGGGCCGACGATGTTGCCCACCGGATTGGTCTGATCGGCGCCGTTGAGGCCGTAGGCGAGGTGGTAGACGAGCACCAGAAAATCCGGGTTCATCTGGCGGTACTCGTCGACCTGACTCTTGAAGACCTTCTGGGTGCCGACGTAGTGCGTGACGATGAACTGCTTCTGCGCCTGCGAGATCGTCTGCACCGCGTCGGCGAGCTGGTCCTTCCACACGAGGACGTAGCGGCGGGTCGAAGGAAGCGGGTGCGACAAGCCGCTCGGCTGGATCGCCGCGGGCTTCAGCGGATAGGGCACGCCCTTCGGGTGCGAATCCGCCAGCGCCAGCGCGGAGAGGGTCGAGACGGTGAGCGCGGCGAGGAGGCTCGCTCCGAACCGCATGGCCTGAGGGCAGCGCATGGGGGCGATGCTACCGCGATGGGCGCCCGGAGCCCACGTGACCTTCGGGGGACACCTTTGAGGCGACTTACATCGCCGCTCGGCGCGCTCCGGAGTGCCGCCTCAGTCCGCGTGGCGCACGTGCACGTACTCGAAGTCGACCGGCTTGCCCTTGATCCCGATCTTCGGCGGCGCGATCCAGTTCGCCATCTGCTTCGGATCGTAGATCGGCTTCGTCATCAGGCCGCGCACGTACGTCTTGTCCTCGTCCGTCGGGAGCCAATCGGCCTTCTTCTTCTCGAACTCCTCCTTCGAAATCGGAGTCCCTTCCGGATCGAAGAACGCGTTCTGGTACAGGCCCACGTGCCGGTGAAAGCGCCGGTGCGGCAGCTTGAATTCGAACTTGATGCCGGCCTGCGCGATCGTGCGGTTCCACTTGTCGACGCCGCGCTGGCAATCCTCGACGTACTCGTCGCGGAGCACCTCGTTCATCGCGTTGCGCAGCGGCACCTCGGTGTGGACCAGCTTGCCGTCCTTGAACTCCTCGACGCCGTGCGTTCCGGTCAGGGCGATGTGGTCCGGGTAGCTCGCTTCCTTCGCGCGGCCCTTGATGCCGAACCCGAAGTAGTTGGCCGCGTTCGACGAGACCTCACCGCCGAACAGATCGAGTGAGAGGCTGAACCACAGGTTCAGGTACTTCTGCATGGTCGGCAGATCGATGAGGCCGAGCTTGCGCACCTGGTCGGGCGCCTCGACCTTCTTCTCCACCATCATCTTGGCGGTGCGCTCCGCGATGCGCTGCACGCCCGTCTCGCCGACGAACATGTGGTGCGCCTCCTCGGTGAGCATGAAGCGCGTCGAGCGCGAGAGCGGGTCGAACGCGCTCTCCGAGAGCGCGAGCAGCTGGTACTTGCCGTCGCGATCGGTGAAGTACGTGAACATGAAGAACGAGAGCCAGTCGGTGCACGGCTCGTTGAAGGCGCCGAGCATGCGCGGCTTGTCCGGGTCGCCGCTGCGGCGCTGGAGGAGCTCCTCGGCCTGCTCGCGGCCGTCGCGGCCGAAGTACGACTGGAGCAGGTAGACCATCGCCCAGAGGTGGCGGCCCTCCTCCACGTTGACCTGGAACAGGTTGCGCAAATCGTAGACGCTCGGGCACGAGTGCCCAAGCAAGCGCTGCTGCTCGACGCTCGCCGGCTCGGTGTCGCCCTGCGTGACGATGAGGCGTTGCAGCGTGTTGCGGTGCTCGCCCGGCACCTGATGCCACACCGGCTTGCCGTAGTCGTCGCCGCACGCGATCGTCCGATCCGGGATCTGGTCGGCGAGGAAGATGCCCCAGCGGTAGTCGGGCATCTTGACGTACTCGAAGTGCGCCCAGCCCTCGTGGTCGACGCTGGTCGCCGTGCGCAAGAAGACGTCGTCCTCCTGGAAGCCGCTCGGTCCCATCTCGCGCCACCACTTGATGTAGTTCGGCTGCCACGCCTCGAGCGCGCGCTGGAGCTTCTTGTCGTCGCTCAGGTGAACGTTGTTCGGGATCTTGTCCTGGTTGACTTCCGACATGGTTCCGTCTCCGTCTCCGTCTCAGGTCCTTCGCCAGTCGAACTCGGGCCGCTCCGGCTTGCCGTAGAGCGTGAGCGCGCCGCGCTCGCCCACCGCGTTGGGCCGCTGGAAGATCCAGTTCTGCCAGGCCGACAGCCGCCCGAAGATCTTCGTCTCGAGCGTCTCCGGCCCCGCGAAGCGCAGCGACGCCTCCATCCCCGTCATCGCGTCGGGCGAGTGGCTCGCGCGCTCCTCGAAGGCGATGCGGATCTCGTCGTCCCAGTCGATGTCGTCGGGCGTGAACGTCGTCAGCCCGAGCTTCGCCGCCGCCTGCGTGTCGATCGGCCCCTTCGACGCGAGCACCTGTTCGACGCGGGCTGGCTCTTTCAAGAAGCGCGACTGCAGGCGCGACAGGCCGTTGCCCATCGGGTAGGCGCCGCCGTTCATCGCCGACACGTGCATCACGACGCCGTCCTCGTCCTTCATGTAAACGCGGTCGGCCGCGAGGGCGAGCTCGAGCAGGGTCCCCGCGAAGCACGAGCCGGGCGCCGCGATCGCGAAGAACGTCTTGGCCGTGACGTCGAGGCGCTTGAGGACGCGGCGGATGAACAGCCGCACCTCGTGGACGAGGCCGTCGTCCTTGTACTTTGCAAGCATCTCGTCGACGGCGAGCACCGCCTTCGCATCGCCGGTCGTCTTCAGCGCGACGGTGCCGATGCCGAGGTGGTTGAACCGCAGATCGAGCAGCGCGTCGTCGAGCTCGCGAAAGGCGCGAACGCACCACGCCGCGTCGCCCGCGGCCGCGAGCTTCTCGGGCGAATCGGGCTGCGCGGAGTCCGGCGCGCGGACGGTGAGGGTCGCCGTGCGGGCCTTCTCGTCGAGCGCGAGCGTCACGTAGCGGTACTCGGTGCCCGTCGGCGCGCGCTTGGCCTCGAGCGGCTTCAGGACCATCGGCGTGAACCTCTTGCGAGCCGAGCGGGCGACGAGCGCGTCGGTGCGGCGCTTGACGCCCTCCTCGAACTTGGCTCGCGGCACCGTCTCGTCGACGAGGCCCCACTCGACGGCGCGCTTGCCGCGCACGCCCTCGGCGAGCGTGCAGAACGCGTCGGCGAGATCGCGGCGCACCTTGCGCTTGTCGACGACGCGCGTGAGCCCGCCCGTGCCGGGCAGCACGCCGAGCAGCGGGCACTCCGGCAGGCTGACCGCGCTCGAGCCGTCGTCGCTGAGCAGGATCTCGTCGCACGCGAGCGCGAGCTCGTAGCCGCCGCCGCTCGACGTCCCCGCGAGCGCGCACAGGCTGTGGATGCCGCTCTCGGCGCTCATGTCCTCGAGGTACAGGCGCGTCTCGTTGGTGAACTTGCAGAAGTTGACCTTGAACGCGTGCGTCGAGCTGCCGAGCATGTAGATGTTGGCGCCCGAGCAGAAGATGCGGTCCTTCGCGCTGCCGACGACGAGCGCCTTCACCTCGGGGTGCTCGAAGCGCAGGCGCTGGATCGCGTCCGCGAGCTCGATGTCCACGCCGAGGTCGTACGAGTTGAGCTTGAGCGGGTAGCCGGGGCGCAGGCCGCCGTCCTCCTGGACGTCCATGAGGAGCTTGGCCACCGCGCCGCCGTGCTCGGGCGGGAACGAGAGGCGCCAGTGGCGGTAGTGGTCGGGGTGGGTCTCGAAGCGCACGGGCGGCGCTTCGGGCGCATTCTTCAGCTCGGCCATCGACGGAACCTTAACGGCGGGTCCAGGACCGGGCAAGCACTAAAGTGCACCGGATGGGGACAGTGCGCACTATACTGCATCAGGCGCGAGCATTTCGAGCATCTTCCCGTAGGCCGCGAGGAGCGTGCGGAACCGGCCGGTCGTGTCGCGATCTTCCTTGCGCTTGCGCTCGACCGCGGCGGCGATCTCCCGCTCGATCAGGGCGATCTGGGCGGAGCAGAACGCGCGCACGCCGGCGTCGTCGACCAGGCCGAGGTCGTGGGCGCTCGCGAGCGCCCCGTGGAACGACACCGCGAGGAGGCCCGCGCGGCGCAGCTGCGGAAACAGCTCCCGCAGCGGGGGCAAGAGCGGGCTCGAGAGGATCCGCGCGGCGAGCGGCTTGTCGGCCATGGCCGCGTCCCTGCCCGCCTTGCGCGCTTCGAGGTACGACGCGTCCACGAGCGACGCGTCCTCGTCCGTCTCACCACGCAAGATCGCGGGCGCGCTCGGCGACACGTCGCACTCGTAGCGGTCCGTGGAGGCGAGGCCTCGATCGACGAAGCCGCGGAAGGCGGGGACGAGCAGGGCGTCCGGCACGTCGTAGCGCGCCGGGATGGTCCGGCAGGTGTACGGCCGCCGCTCGTAGATGGTGCACTGCTTGCGATCGGCGCCGAGCGCGGGGCAAAAGCGATCGCCCTCCCGCGCCGGGTACGTCCACGGCCTCACCGTGACGGCGACGTAGTGGTCCCAGCCCGGCTCGCTGACCGTCGCGCCCGCCGCGCGCACGGCGGTGCTCTCGCGCAGCGCCGCGACGAACCTCCGCGAGTCCATCCCCGCGAAGTCGGGGTGGGGCGACAGCGACGCGAGCCCGGCCTCGTTGTCGTCGCGGGGGACGGAGGTGAGGCGGTACACCAGCGCGGGGACGAAGACGTCGCCGAGCCGGACGGCCTCGAGGACCGTCATCTCGGGGGGGTCGGTGCAGCACTTACCGCACGCCGTGCACGCGAAACGGAGCTCGGTCACGGGCAGCAGATCGTGAGCGCCCCGCCGAGGATGGGCAGCCCGCCCGCGGTGGACGGAGTGCAGCTCGGCGCGGGGGGCGGGTCGGGCGCAAAATAGAGGCTGCTATAGCCGTTGGTGTTGGTGCAGGTGCCGTCGGCCGGCTGAGTGGCCACGAAGCCGCCGTCGGCGCAGTTGTTGTTGTTGAAGGCGGTGACGGAGCCCGTGCAGCCCGCGTCCGCGTTGGCGAGCGTGCACGAGCAGGTGTCGCACGCGGCCAGCGCCTGGACCCCGGCGATGGTCGCATTGGAGAAGCCGCTCGGGCACCCGCCGTCCGTCACGCTGGTGTTGAGGATGCAGAGATCGAAGCTCTGGGCTGCGAGCCCGCAGAAATCCGCCTGCGTCGTCTGGGGGATGCACGCGCCGATGGGGGTCGCGCTCGCGTCGCCCGTCCCCGTCTGCTGGGCGGCGGCGCAGCTCGCGTTGCCACTCGTCTGCACGGTAGCGCCGTAGTGGAACGCGTACACGGCGCTGCAGCCCGCGCCGTTGACCGAGGTCGTCGTCCCGCAGCTCGGCCCGCTGTAGAGAGTCCCGGTGCAGCTCCAGGTGCCGGTCGGAGCGCAGCCGCCGCACGCGCAGCTGTTGGAGTCTAGGGTGGGGTCCTTGACGTACTGCTTGGCGAGGTAGTCGCCCGGCTGCCCTGGGCAGGTGACGGTGCCCGCCTTGATCCCCACGGCGAGCCACCCATCGGGCACCTCTGCGTCGAAGCAGGACGCGTCGATGGCCGCGTCCGGAGGGGGAATGTAGTTGTCGATGTCGACGTCCGGCAGGATGAGCACGTCACCGCCGGCCTCCGGGAAGACGGACGCGTCGCTCCCGACCAGCCCGCTCTCGTCCAGGCCGCACGCGGCGAACACCCCACCCATCAGCAGGACGCCGGCGACCGCCGCCGACATCGCCCCACGCGACAGGGTAAGCATGGCGGCAGGATATCACGCTGCGCTCGGCCCACGTCGGCCTCTAATTTGGCCGGAAGCGCGCTGCCCTGGTAACCGCAAGTCATCCGATGGAGTTCCTCGTCCGGGCAGCGCTGGGGGTCCGCCGTGCAGCGAAGCTCGCGCTCGCCCCCGCCGCCGCGCTCGCGCTGGGCGGCTACGTCGCCACCGGCATGCCGATCGCCTCGGCGACGGGTGCGGCGCTGGGCGCTCCGTACCTGGTGCTCGCTGCCGCGCGCGTGAAGAAGAAGCTGGGCGCGCCGGGCGACGCGACCTTCAGCCTCGACCTCGACGTGGCGTTGCTCGTGTCGGGCGCGACGATCGCGCTGATCGCGAGCGCCGAGCCGCGCCTCGATGGTCCCTGGAGCGCGTCGCTCTACTTGCTCGTCGCGTTGCTCGCGGCGTTCACCCGGCCGGGCGCGACCTTCGCAGGCCTCGCCTACCTCGTCGGGACCGAGGCGCTCCTGCGGAGGTGGGGTCCGTCGCGGGGGCCGGCGGACATGGGGTGGGACACGCTCCTCCTGCGCGCGGGCCTGCTCTCGGCGCTCGCGACCATCAACGCCTTCTTCCTCCGCGCCGAGGTCGCGCGCATGCGCCGCGCCGGGCGAGCTCGCGTCGAGCAGGAGCTCCGCCGCATCGAGGAGGACGCGCGCAGCTACCGGCTCCTCGGCGCGGGCGAGGACGGCGACCAGGCCGCAGACAGGCTCTCGCGCTCCAGCGTGGAGGAGATCCAGAGGGCCGTGCACTACGCCCTCGAGCTGATGCGCCGCACGCTCGACCTGCACACCGCGGCCCTGTTGTGGCTCAACGACGCGGGGACGCACCTGCGCATCAGCGAGCTCTCGTCGGCGTCGGACGAGGTGCACGATGCGCCCATTCCCGTCGGCGACGGAGTGCTCGGCGCGATCGTCGCGCGCAAGGAGCGGGTGTCGCTCTCGAACCTCAAGCCGAGCTACAAGCTCGCGTACTACGAGGGCCCGTCGCCGGTGCGCGCGCTGCTCGGGATGCCCATCCTCGACGAGCCGCCCCAGAGCGGCGGCCCCGGCCAACCCAAGGCGCTGCGAGGCATCCTCGTGCTCGACCGCACCAAGAACGAGGCGTTCACGCCGCACGAAGAAGAGCTCGCCGCGCAGGCCGCGCGCTTCTGTTTGCGCGCCATCCAGAACGAGCGCGTCTTCGTGCAGCTCGAGCGGGCCAAGGTCGAGCAGGGAAAATTGTACGAGGCGGCGAAGGCGCTCGGCTCCGCCCTCAGCGAGAAGGACGTGCTCGACGCCGGCGTGCGCTCCGCCCAGAAGATCGCCGCGTTCGATCTCGCCGCGGTGACGCTCTTCGACGAGGCGACGCGCACTCACCACGTCGTGGCCGGCACCGGCGAGGTGGAGGACCTCGTGGGCTCGAAGTTCGCCCACAACGCGGGCCCATCGGCGCGAAGCGCCGGACCGGGCTTGGTGGCGATGGTCGTCCAGAACCGATTCCCGCTGCCGTACAAGGGCGACTACGACGGCGGCCGGCAGGTCGTGCTGACCAAGCACTTCCCGTGGCCGAAGCTGCCCAGCCTCTTGGTGCTGCCCCTGCTGCTCCACGAGCGCCCCCTCGGGACGCTCATCCTCGGAGCCAAGCGGCGCAACGCGTTCGGCGATCACGTCCGGCCGACGCTCGAGGTCCTCGCGAGCCACCTCGCCGTGTCGCTCGCCAACGCGCGCATGGTCGCGAAGCTCGAGCAGCTCGCGACGACCGACGGCCTCACCGGCCTGCTCAACAAGCGCGCGATGCTCGACGCGGGCGCTCAGAAGATCGCGGCGGCGGCGCGTTTCGGGCGCAAGCTCAGCATGCTCGTGACGGACATCGACTTCTTCAAGAAGGTGAACGACACCTACGGCCACGACGTCGGCGACGTCGTCATCAAGGGGCTCGGCGAGATCCTCAAGCGGCAGAAGCGCACGACTGACCTGGTCGCGCGCTTCGGCGGCGAGGAGTTCATCGTGCTCTGCGAGCAGACCGACGAGCGCGGCGCCCTGCTGCTGGCCGAGCGCATCCGCGAGGAGCTTGGCAAGACGACGTTCCACAGCGAACAGGGGCCGGTGTCGGTCACCTGCTCCATCGGCCTGGCGACGTTCCCGGAGGCGGGGGCGTCGTGGGACTCGCTCTTCCGCGCGGCGGACGAGGCGCTCTACGTCTCGAAGCGCTCGGGCCGCAACCGCGTCACGGCGCACGCCAAGTCTCGCGACAAGCGCGGCGAGGCAGACAAGAGCCGCAAGACCGACGAGAACAAGCGCGCGAGCTGATCCGCGCGAGCCGGCGCGGCACGCACGATGCACATCCGGGGGCGTGCCCCAGCGCTCGAGACGCTCGACCGTTGCGGCAGGAGGTTGGTCATGAAAGTCCTCGGCACCTCGAAGCTCGCCGGCGCTGCTGGCCTGCTCACGCTCGTTGTCGCGGCGGCGTGCGCCACGTCGTCGCC
>DATIQP010000377.1:0-20145 GCA_035470765.1 Polyangiaceae bacterium
GTGGACGTCAGGGGCGGTCACTATGTCATCCGGTAGACCCCTGGACGGGCGAGTGCGTCTCGCGATCGTCCCGCCGGTCCTCCTCGGCGCCTGCGTCGCCGTCGGCTTGCCACCGATGAAATCGGTGCCTGAGACGCCGCCACAAGTCCAAGTCATGGACGACGTGACGGTGGAGGTCAGCGCCGCTCCGCCGGGTGAGCCGCTGCCCGGGCTCAAGGAGAGCTTGGAGCCCAAGGAGCCCAAGGTTCAGGTTGGCGCTTTCACGCGCAGGATTGACCGTGCGCAGGTCGAGGCCCGCGGCGCGCCGCGTGTCGAAGCGGGGCTCGACGCCGCCTCCTTGCAAGCCGCGGCGACTTTCGACAACGAAGCATGGAGCGGAGACACGCGACGGGAGCTGCTCGCGTACCTACGCAGTGGCAGCGTCGAGGAGGGCGCCGAGTTCACCGAGTCCGACGCGCGCACCGTGGCTCAGCTTCAAGCAGGGAGCGGCGCCCTGGCCGACGGGAAGCTTCGGGACGAGACGATGGCGGTCCTCTTTGCCATGGGCTTCCGCTTCTCGGTCCGCAAGGTGATGGCCTGGCAGGTGAAGCTGGAGTTCTACCCGGCCGACATCGAGAATCTCGACGCCTGGAACCGCGAGATCCACGAGAAGGTCACGAAGAATGGCGGGAGCTTCCCCGACGTGGACCCGCCCGAGGGAGAGGGCAGCCTCTACGTGCGCATCGGCCGCTCGATCGTCGCGAGCTATCGCGCCCGCGGCGGACCGCCGTCCCCGGTGTACGACGACGCCAAGCACGTCGCGGCCCCCACCAAGCCGGGCGTTTACAAGCTCGGCCCGCCGCATGCGCACGTGACGAGCAACTGGTACTACAGTCAGATTCCGTGGGGCGCGGAGATCCGCAAGAACGACGGCGGATACCAGTATCGGTGGCCCCGGCGCTCCGAGTGGTCGTGGGCGACGAGCAACCCCGCCGGCACGCTCAAGATGCCGCTCGACGACGCCGACTTCGAGGGCCTGCCCGAAGTGACCGGCGACGGCGGGACCTACATGATCTGGAACAGGAACGACTTTGGGCCGATCGCCTGGAACCTCGTCCCGAGCGACCTGTACGTGCACACGACGCCGGACGAGGAGGAGGGGGTCCACCCACCGGGCGCCGGGAAGAGCCTCCGTTGCAGCCACGGTTGCATCCATGTCGACCCTCGCGAGCGCGACGAGATGATGAAGCGGGGCTACCTGGGCCCGGACATTCTGTTCGTCGTACGACGGTGGGACGAGCACCTGTTGCCCGACCAGGTCCGCCACGACATGCTGAACGGCACGGGCGTCGCGTCGAAGTCGTGAGCGCCCGGAGCGCACGATGCCCCACGCGCTGGTGCGGGACCACATCGAGACGCTCTACGAAGTGAACTTTTCGCAGCGCGGAAGGACGACGCCGGCGGCTCGTCCTATCGGCAACCCTGCCCTCGCCCGCGACGCTCAGCGAATCGCCGCGGACATCTCCGCCGGCACCAGCACCTCGAGCCACCCCGAACTTTTGCGGAAGACGTGACGAACCTCGGCTTGCGCGTCGGTCCGGGCGCGCAGCTTCGCCTGGACTGCTCGCGCCGCGCGCGCCGCATCGCCCCGCGCGCGCTCGCTCGCCGAGTGCTCGCCTTTCTGGCGCAAGACGACCATCCGGGTCGCCGCCGCGATCTCGCGCGCGCCGACCTCGTCGATCGGTCGCCGCTTGCCGCCCGGCACGCCGCATCATCTCGCTCGACGAGGCGATGGGTCGCTCGCTGGAGCCGCACGAGCTGCGGATGATGAGGGAGAAGGGGACCGCGTAGCAGCAGCCGGGGAGGAGGCCGCCGGGGCGGTGAAGAAGAGGGCCACTTCGTCGAAGGTCGGGCCAAGAGGCGCGCAACAGCTTCGCCAAACGAGACGCCCGTTGCAGCCTTTGCAGACGTGATCAGGGAGGACCCCGCAAGGCCGCCGGGCTGACTGTTCGAGCCGAGGGCATACGCTTTGCTCCTACGTTGACGACTGCGAGCTACCTAATGTCAGGCGTGCGACATCGGCGACGGTTCGACGGTCGCTATGCGGCCGAGCTCGCGGCGGTCGCCTTCGTCTACTTCTGTGTGGCGAGGTTTGGCTTCCTGTTCGCGTTCGCAACGAAGCAGGTCACGGCAGTCTGGCCAGTCACCGGCGTGGCGCTCGTATCGATACTCCTGATCGGATACCGCATCTGGCCGGCCATTCTCCTCGGGGCGTTCGCCATCAACGCGACCCGCGACGAGCCCATCGGGGCGGCGGCCGGGATTGCCTTGGGCAACACGCTGGGGCCGATGCTCGGCGCGGCCTTGCTCCGCCGCGTCGCCAAGCTCGACAACGCGCTCGCTAGGGTTCGCGACGTGCTGGGATTGATCCTGTCCGGTGCGATCATCGGCATGATCGTGCCCGCCACCAATGGGGTCGCGAACCTCGCCCTTGCCCACATCGTGCCATGGTCCGACTTCGCGTCGGTCTGGTGGGTCTGGTGGGCCGGAGATGCGATGGGTGTCTTGCTGATCGCCCCGTTCTTGCTCACGTGGGTGGCCGAGCCTCGCTTTCAGTGGAAACGGTGGCGCGCAGTCGAGTTCGTGGTGTTGTTCTCCATGCTCTCGTTGGTGATACGACTCGAGGTCCATCGGCCTCAGCTTCCACTGCCGGAGCGGGTCCTCGATGCGCGCACCTCGGCGGCGCGGGGCGCACAGGCTGTCAGGGCCACCCAGTCCACGATTCCAGTCTCGATGGACTGCGCATGACTTGGCGTTATGTGGCCTCGAGCCCTTGGGTTCTTGAGAGCGCGAAGGCGCTAGGATTGCACCTCGACATCGGCCCCACCTCGCGATCTTCATCGACGATACGGTCGACGTCGACGGAGAAGAACGAGGGCGCACGCGAGCGAAATGAGCGCGCGCCCCGAAGCCGTCGAGCTCGTCGTCGCACGGCATCCGCATCCACCAGAGCTTCCGGATGCAACGCCACCATCGCCTGCGATCGAGCTGTCGGTACCGGATCCCGCGTCGGCGACCGCGCCGTCGACGTCGGGTCCTGCGTCGGCGACCGGTGGATTGGAGACCGTCACCGTCGCGACCGCGGAGTTACCTAGCGAGTCGACGAGCTGTACGGTGTCGGCCACGCCCGCGGTCGTTCCAGCGGTGTAGCCGCCTCCGCTCCCGATCGACCCGCCCGAGTTGTTCGTCGCGAGCGACCAAGCGTAGCCTTGCCCGCTCCCGCCTGACGCGCTGAAGGTCGTATTCGCACCGGGCGCGACCGAGGCCGCGCTCGGCGTGATCGAGACGCCTGCCGTCACCGTGACGTTCACCGCCAAGGAGTTCGACAACGAGTCGATCACCATGACCGTGTCGGTCGTGCCGCCCGTTGGCCCCGCGGTGTAGGTCCCCGAGCTCGGGCCGATGGCCCCTCCCGACTTGTTCGACGAGAGCGACCAGACGAAGCCGCCGCCACTACCACCCTGAACGGTGAAAGCGATGGTGCCTTTCGGCGGGCTTGTGGGCGTCGCAGGATTGACCGCGAGACCGCCACCCACGGAGACGTTGACGCTCGCCGCGTTGCCGAGCGAATCCACGACCGTCACCGTGTCCGCGACTGAACCGGTCGTCCCGGCGGTGTAGTTGCCGGTCGAACCATTGACCGTGCCACCGGAATTGTTCTTGGTGATCGACCACGCAAAGGCGGTGCCGCTACCACCGCTCGCACTGAAAGTGATGGCGCCTTGAGGCGGTGCCGATGGATTCGCGGGGGAGATGCTCACCCCTGGGCCGATGTTGACCTTGGAGGTCGTCGTGACGTTGGCCGAGTCGCCGAGGAGCACGATGTCAGTGACACTGCCAATCGGACCGGCGGTGTAGACGCCCGTGGCAGAGTTGATCGATCCACCGGAAGCGTTCGTCTGCAGTGAATAGACATAGCCGGAGCCACTCCCGCCCGACGCCGTGAACGTCTGCGAGCCTTTGGGGGGGAGGTTGACCGAGCTTGGCTTCAGCGTGAGCGGATCGGCGTCCGAGAGCTCGAATACGAAATCGTCGTAGACGCCCCCAGCACTCGATGCTTGATAGGCGTTCGCCGTCGGGAAGTCCGTCGATCGAGTGTAGCCCGTCAGGTAGGCTGCACCACTGCCGACCGCTATTCCAGCGCCATGGTCGTCTCCAGTGCCGCCCAAATACGTCGAATATGTCCACGCCGAGCCGGCCGCGTCGACCTTCGTGACGAAGACGTCCGTTCCACCCGCGTTCGCGCCTTGAGGAGCATTCGCAATCGGAAAGTCAGTGGACGACGTGTACCCGGTGACGTACGCGCTCGAGGAACCATCGACCGCGATCCCATTAGCGGCGTCGAACGCGCTGCCACCGAGGTACGTGGAGTAGACGAGAGCCGACCCCGCCGCGTTGACCTTGGTGACGAAAGCATCGACGCCGCCTGTATTGGAGCTACTGATCGGGCTTGCCGTGGGGAAGTTCGTCGATTGGGTGCTCCCGGCGATGTAGACGTTGCCGGAACCGTCGATGCCAATCGCGTGTGCTGCGTCAGTGGAGGAGCCGCCCAGATAGGTGGAGTAGGCGAGGCCCGTTCCTGCGGCGGTCAGCTTCGTGACGAACACGTCGCTGGAGCCGCCGTTCGAGCTTTGGATTGGGCTCGCGGTCGGAAAATCCGTCGATGGCGTGCTGCCCGTTAAGTAGGCATACCCCGATGAGTCCACCGCGATGCCTTCGCCGCCGTCGTAGCCGCTGCCACCCAGGAACGTCGAGTACGCGAGCGCGGAGCCTGAAGGGGTGAGCTTCGTGACGAACGCGTCCGTCGCGCCCGCATTGGAGTTTTGGAATGGAGTCGCTGTCGGAAAGTTCAGCGACGCGGTCCATCCAGTCACATAGGCCGCTCCCGACGAGTCGACCGCGAGCGCGTGGCCCTGCTCGTCGGCCGCGCCGCCGAGATACGTGGAGTAGCTCAACGCCGCGCCGGTGGGGGCAAGCTTGGTCACGAACGCGTCCGACGGGCCGCCACCGTACGACCCTTGAAACGCGCCGGCCGTCGGAAAGTCGACGGATTGGGTGTAGCCGGTGACGTACGCGCTGCCCGCCGAGTCAATCGCGATGGCGTAGGGAAAGTCGGCGCCGCTGCCGCCCAAATACGTCGAGTACACGAGCGCCGACCCGTTCGCGCTCAGCTTCGCGACGAAGCCGTCCGTCGTGCCCGCATCGGATGATTGATAGGCGTTCTTGGTCGGAAAATCGGGCGAAGGGGAGTAGCCGGTCACGTACGCATTGCCGGATCCGTCGACCGCGATGCAATTGTAATTGTCTCCCTCCGTGCTGCTGCCGCCGAGGTACGTCGAATAGACGAGGGTCGGATCGACGAGAAGGGCTCGCGTCGAATCGTACCCGTCGATGTCGAAGGCTACGCGGCTGGCATCGATGACACGGTAGCGCGTTCGCAGCTCTCGTCCGCCTTGCATGACGCGCGGCGGCGTCTCGATGAGCGACCCCGCGGAGGTTGCGATCTCGAGGGAACCATCGTTCGCCACGTGGAGACCGCTCGCCCCCTCGATGTCGATCGCGATGGCGGTTGCATCCGTTCCCGCCCCGACGACCAAGTCGTACTCGAATCCGCGCGGCCCGCCGTGCCACACGACGTCCACGCCTGGCAGCCATCTCGTCGATCGTACACGCTCGAAGTTCGCGACGTTGGTGCGCCACGTCGAAGGATCCCTTCCGAGGAAGAAGTTGCTCTTGGTGACGAGCTCTTCCTCGCCAACGGGCGCGCTCGGCCCGGCGCCGACCATCTTCATCGTGACGAACGCGGTCTTCGTCTCGGCCTCCTCGTGCAGGCGCGATTCGCGTTCTCGAGTTTGGCCGGGTTTGCGCGAAGTCCCGCTTCGTAGGCCAACGGTCATCCCTTCATCGGTCAGGAAGAGAGTCGCGCCGTTGCGATGGGCGACGAAGTGCACGCGCTGATCCCACTGACCCGCGTTCGCTTCGAAACGCAGCGGGAGCTCGGCCCAATGGCCACGGGTGCTCGTGGTGGTCGGCACGGACGTCCGCTCTGGAGCTCTCGCGGCCGGCGTCCGCGAGAGCCCACCCGGCATGCAAAGAAGCACCGCGGCCGCGATGGTGAGATGCGCGCGACGGAACATGATCGTATGCAGTGGATCTCGCCTACGTACGAGATCGTCAAGGTGCGGTTCGGCGTGTCGACTTGAATCCGCTCGTAATCCGTCCGAGGAATTCAAACTAGCATCGACGAATCGACGGCCTTCTCCCGGCGAGTCGCTCGTTCTCGCATGCGCGTAGCCATTTCGAACGCGCTCGTCGCTCGGCTCGAACATCGGTCCCACCTCTCACGGGGTCGAGCGTCGCGCCGGGCGGGGCACGACGCAAGGGCGAAGAGGCGCTCGCGAGCGGCGAGCTTGCCCCAGTTTCGTGGCGCGGACGGACGACGCCCTCGCCTGGACCGGCTCGGGCGCCTTCTCGACGCGGCGGGGTCTGGACCTGAATCACACTGGCTAGGAAGGTATCCAGTCGAGCCAGCGGAGGGCTCAACTTTGGCGGACGCTCGCACAGCTGCCTCAGGCCACGTCCAGTCGGCCGCACATTCCCATTCAGACAAGCGCTACCCCACGCACGCAGCGCATCGCGACGCGCGCGGTGTGCCGCTGGTGTTCCCGTGCAGCGCGTCCGTGTGCACGTACGTCGTCCAGAGAAAGGCCAAGCGAGGCACGATATTCGGCGCCCCGTGCCTCGCTTCAGCGAGTTGCCTTCGAGCCATGGCATGCACATTGCTCGATGTCCCGCAGACGAAGAGGAGGAAGCATCATGCACGGCAACGCCACCCTTGGCGCGCCGGTCGCGCTCGTCGTCTCAGCAGATTTTCCGGAACCATCAGGAAAAGGGTAGCGCGATTCGGCGTGCAAGGCGCCGGAGGTTTGGAGAGTCGCTCTTCGCATTCCATTGATGCTGGGAGATGGGCTGGGTGGAACACCCTAGCCGGAAAGGAATCAAAGATGCGCCGCACAATCGCCGTCCTGTCTGTCCTCGCGCTCGCCTCACCCCTTGGCTGTGCGTCAACGAATGATCTCGCCTCACAGAAGCAGGCGATCGAGGGTGGGCAATGCCCTGCGGACTGGTATGATGTGACGCCACCGAATCCGGACTGGAACCTGCCACCGACGCTCGGCGATCTACTCCCCCTCCGTTTCTATGATACTGAGTCGATTGCCGTGTTCTTCCCTGCGGACTTCGCTGCGCTCCAGACCATGCTGCCGCCCGGTGTTTCTCCGCTCGAGGTCGCGCCTGGCCTCGGAGTCGTCACGATCGGGTTCAGCATCTACGGGGACAGCGATTACCTGGGCAAGTTCAGGGAGGCGACCATCTCGGTCCTGGTCTCCGACTCGTCGCTGTATGAAGGGTACACGCCTCTCTACTTCCTGGACATCCTCGCCACCTCGGAAGCCGCGCAGTGGAAGAACGCCGCAGCGTTCAACTTCAACAATCTGGCGCTTGGCGACGATAACGGTAACGCCCATTGCCAGGAGTATTCGCCCAAGAGGATCCGGTGCATCGCTTCGGCCTACGATCAGCTCATCTTCAAGATCGATGTCGACACCTCCGACATGGTGCCCGTCCCTATCCCCCCTGTGCTCATGATGAGCGAGAAGGACGGGATGCTGCTGCGTACTCCGTGGATCGCCTCGGGTAAGGCGTTTGGCAGCGACACCGTCGGCGGGACCACGATCCAGCTCGGCGACCATCCGGTGGCCCAGCTGCTCAAGGCCATCGGCGTCGGGACCCTCCCCTCCATCAATCAGGCCGTGGCCCCGAGCGAGGACGCAACGCTGTACCCCAGCACCTGCGCGCCTCTCTAGCCTCCTGCGCGGTTCCACTTGGTCCGCGTTGCGCGTACGTCGTTTGAACGCGCTTCTCGCGGCGGCTCGACATCGGTTCGCGGCCTCGCTTGTCCTGCGCTCCGGCGGGAGAGTGGGCAACCCACGCCCAAGGCGGGCGGGGAGCCAGACCTCGAGGTCGCGCTGGAGAACTTGCGGGAAGCCGCCGCCGAGTGCATCGAAACACTCGAGCGCTAGGCCTTCTCCGCGCCGAGACGCTGCGCCTGGTCCCGGTCGAACGCGCGCGCCACCTGGATCAACCTCCGCGCGTACTGTCCGGTCATGAGCCCAGTGAAAGTCGTGTTTCGAAATCCGAAAGGCGCTTTCATCCGAAGCCGCCACGCTCGCCCCGCCTCCGTCACAGCAACTGCACGGGATCGACATCAATCGCCACGCGGACACCGCTCGAGGCGACCTCCTCCCGGCGCCGCTCGACGGCAGCCACCGCACGCCGGAGCGCGGCCCGGTCCTCGCTGCGCAGCATGACGCGGAAGCGGAAGCGGTTTCGCAGGCGCGCGAGCGGCGCAGGCGCAGGGCCGAGGACGAGCACGCCGGGCTCGGCGACCTCGCGCGCGAGATCCCCGAGGCGACGGCCCGCCTCGCGCGCGGCCTGCTCCTCGGTCGCGTCGATGCGGAGCAACACGACGCGCGCGTAGGGCGGGTAGCCGAGCGCCTTGCGGTCGACCAGCTCGTGCGCGATGAACCCGTCGACGTCGTGGCGGAGCGCGAACGCGATCGCGGAGTGCTCCGGATCGTAGGTCTGGATGAGCACTCGCCCGGGCGCGTCGCCGCGGCCCGCGCGGCCCGCGACCTGCACGAGCAGCTGGAACGCGCGCTCGGAGGCGCGAAAGTCGGGGAGCGAGAGCGCGGCGTCGGCGTTCACCACGCCCACGAGCGTGACGTGGGGAAGGTCGTGGCCCTTGGTGACCATCTGCGTGCCGACGAGGATGTCCACCTCGCGGGCGCGGACCTTGGCGAGCACGTCCTCGATCGCGCGGCCCGTCGCCACGTCGCGGTCGAGCCGCGCGACGCGCGCCTCGGGGAACGCGGTCTTGAGCGTCTCCTCGAGCTTCTCCGTCCCCAGGCCCTCCAGCACGAGCGCCGGCGCGCCGCACGCGCGGCACCGGTCGGGCAGCCGCACCTCGTGCTCGCAGTAGTGGCAGCGCAGCGTGCCACTTCCATGATCGAGTCCGAACTCTCGCTCCGCTCGAGCGTGCGGCACTCTTCTCTTGTGGAAGGTGAGCGCGACGCTGCACGACGGACAGCTCTCCATCTTGCCGCACGCCTCGCAGCGCACGCTCGGCGAGAAGCCGCGGCGGTTGAGGAACAGGATGGCCTGCTCCTTCGCCGCGAGCGTGGCCTCGATCGCGCGGTGCAGCGGCAGGCTCAGGCGGCGGTCGCCGGTCGGGCCTGGGCCCATGCGGCGGAGATCGATGGTCTCGACGCGCGGCATGGCCTGCGCCCGCGCGCGCTCGGGCAAGCGGAGCCGCTCGGCGCGCCCGGTGCGAACGAGGTGCTCGCTCTCGAGCGAGGGCGTCGCGCTGCCGAGGACGCAGACGCCGCGCGCGCGGAAGGCCCGCAGGATGGCCATGTCTCGCGCGTGGTAGCGCACGCCTTCTTCCTGCTTGAACGACGTGTCGTGCTCCTCGTCGACGATGACCAGACCGAGGGCGTTCGCCGGAGCGAACAGCGCGCTGCGCGCCCCGATGGCGACCGTGACCTTGCCGCCGCGGAGCTTGTGCCACATGCCGTGGCGCTCCTTCGGCGTGAGGTGCGAGTGGATGACGGCGACCTCGTCGCCGAAGCGCGCGCGATACCGTGCGACGAGCTGGGGCGTCAGGGCGATCTCGGGCACGAGGACCACGACGCCGCGCTCGAGCTCGCGCGCCGCGGCGATCGCGCGCATGTAGACCTCGGTCTTGCCCGAGCCCGTGACTCCATGGAGCAGGAACGTCTTGGGCGCGCCCGCTCGGAGCGCGCCCACGATCGACTCCACTGCGGCGGCCTGCGGCGCGGTGAGCTCCGGCGCCACGTCGGGCTCGGCGCCCCCGTCGCGTAAGAACGGCACCTCGGGCGCGTCGCGCATCGTGGTCTTGAGCGCGCCGGCGGCCACGAGCCGCTTCACGATCGAGCGCGCACCGCCCCAACGCTCCTCGAGGCGCGCGAGCGGCACCGAGCCGACGGCGCGGACGCGGGCGAGCAGGGCAGACGCTTGACCGGTCAGCCGTTCCGGCTCCGCGCCCTCGCCCGGCTCGACGAAGAGCACCTTGCGCGCGCCCACGCCGCGCGCCTCGTCGAACAGCGACGGCTGCTGGACGAGCTCCTTGGCGAGATCGCGCTCGAGCGGCGGCAGGGCCAGGCGCAGCACGTCGCCGAGCGGCGCGAAGTAGTAGGAGGAGAGCTCGCGTAGCAGGTCGAGCAGCTCCTCCGGCACGGCGGGCGTGTCGTCCGGAGCGCTCAGGATGGCGCGCACCTTCGGCGGGGGCTCGCCCTCGCGCTTGCCGAGCACGACGCCGACCACGCGGCGGCCGCCCAGCGGCACGACGACGCGCGCGCCCGCCACGACGCGCTGCGCCTCCGCGGCCGGCACCGAGTAGGTCAGCGCGCGGCCGAGCGGGATGGGGAGCGCGACGTCGGCTAGGAGCACTTCGGCCTCAGCGGCTGAGCAGCCACGCAACCAGCCCTACCGCGGCCGCGACCATCACGAGCATGGCCCACCGCGGGCGCTTCGCCGTCGGGGCGGGCGCTGCGACGTTCGACGGCGGCGAGAGGTCCATCGGCGCCAGGGACTCCGGCTCCTCGTCCTTGTAGGTGATTCGCGGCGGCTCGGGCGTCATCAGCACGCGCGCCTTGAGCGGGATCCTGTCGAGCGCCTTGGCCGCCTGCTCGCGCGCGCGCCGCTGCTCGAGAAGCTCGGCGCCGAAGTGCTCGGTCAGCCACTCGCCGAGCTTGATGGGGTTGGCGAGGAGGCCGGCCTCCGCAGCCCAGTCGCGGAGGTCGCGCTGCATTTCGCCCGCCGTGGCGTAGCGCGCGCCGCGCTCCGGCGAGAGCGCCTTCTTCACGATGTCCTGCAAGCGGCTCTCGTCGGGCAGGCCGCGCGACGGGAGCTCTGGCACGTTGGCCGCGCGCGCCTGCGCGATGAGATCGCCGGCGTCGGACCGGTACAGCTTGCGGCCGGCGAGCAGCTCCCAGAGGATGATGCCCGCCGCGAAGACGTCCGCGCGCCCATCGATCGGCTCGCCGCGCGCGTGCTCGGGGCTCATGTAGCCGGCCTTGCCCTTGATCGCCTCCGAGGGCTCCTCTCCCTTTTCGGTCGCCCAGTCGTTGGCGCGGGCGATGCCGAAGTCGCAGAGCTTCACCTCCCCGTCGAACGAGAGCAGCACGTTCGAGGGGGAGACGTCGCGGTGGACGATGCCGAGCGGCCGTCCCTGTTCGTCCTTCTTGCGGTGCGCGTAGTCGAGGCCGCCGAGCAGCTCGGTGACGATGTGCAGCGCGAACTCCGGCGGCAGCGGCACCTTCTCCTTCGAGCAGCGCTTGAGCAACGCCGCGAGGTCGAAGCCCTCGACGTAGTCCATCACGATGAACAGGCGGCCCTCTTCGCGCCCGAGCTCGAGCACCTGCACCACGTTCGCGTGCGTGAGCGTCGCAGCGAGCTTGGCCTCCTTGATGAGCATCTCGGAGAACTCCGCCCGCTCGGCGTACATCGGCAGGATCAGCTTGACGACGAGCCGGCGGTCCGCGCCGAGCTCCGACTGGAACCGCGCCAGGAAGAGCTCCGCCATGCCGCCCTGCCCGACCCGATCGAACAGGACGTAGCGAGAGAGCCGGTGCGGGAGCTGCACCCTCTTACCTCGACTCGTACACGCGACGCGCCGGCAGCTCGAGGCACGTCAAGAAGCCGCCCTTGCCGCAGCCGGTGTCGGTCACGATGACGTTCTCGCCGACCCACATGTCGAGCGGATCCTCCGGCGTGAAGCTGGAGAGATCGGGCGGGAGGTTGTCCGTCGAGGTGTGGCCGACGACCACGAGCTTGCCTCGGTAGTCGACGAAGAACTGCATCGTCCGGACCCACAGGATCACGGGCTTGTACTCGACGTCCCTGGGGTGCAGGAACTTGCCCTCGTGGAACGGCAGCCCGGCGTGCACGTAGATGGCGTGCTCGTCCTCGAAATAGAACGGCAAGCCGCGGATCCACTCGAGCACGTCGGCGGGGAAGAAGCCGCCCGTGAGCATGAGCTGCATCTCTTCCTGCGTCGGCACGTCGCCATGAGCGTACGACCGGCCGAGGAAGGAGCGCGCGCACGCGAGGCAGCCGTTGCCCTCCGGCGCGACGAACTCCGGCCAGCCGCCGTCGACGACGCGGAGCCAGCCGTCCTCGTGGTTGCCGCGCAGCACGACGACCTTCGCCTTCGTCTGCGGCGGGAAGCGGTGTCGCAAGAAATCGACCACTTGCGCGGAGTGCGGGCCGCGATCGACGTAGTCGCCGAGGAATACGACCGTGTCCTTTTCGTCGAGCGGCGGGAGCTTCCCGATGACGCGCATGAGCGCGTGGAGGTCGCCGTGGATGTCGCCGAACGCAAACGTGCGGTTCGCCATGAGAGAGGCGATGCTACCACGCGACGCGCGCCAGTTACTCGGCAGACCACTTGAGTCGATGGTCTTGCGCCACGCTGCTCGCCAACAGGCGGCAGCGTGAACTCTCCGGCGGGACCGGCACGTGCCGTGTCGGCGTGCCCAAGCCGCCGGGGTTCTGGCCTCCCAGTCGGCCTGAGGCTGCAACGCGGCGGCTCGGCCGCGGCGGCTCGCTGCCGCATGTCGACGCCAGCCCTCGGTCAAGACTCGATCGGTTCGAGTGACTTCTGCGTCAGCGACCTCTCACATGGGGCACATCACCGAAGCGCGCTGCCACGCGCCGCTCTGACACGTGAGGAGCACGCCGCCCTCGAGCGAGCACGAGCCGTAGTCGCAGCTCACGTCGGAAGAGACGTTGCACGCCGAGCCGAGCTTCGGGCGCGGGATTGGGCAGCCTTGCACGGGCTGCTCGCAGATCCAGCTCGCGACGGTGTTGCCGGCGTCGTCGATCTGGACGGGGCCCGCCTGGTAGGTGCACTCGCAGACGACGTCCGCGTAGTTGCAGCGCGTGCCCTGCGGGGTGCACGACGAGCCCTGAGGGACCTGCGAGGACGACGCCGGGCAGCCGGGCTCGAGGCCCGTCGAGCAGTACTGAGGATCGTTCTTGTAGTAGGTCCAGCTCGAGCCGTTGCAGAGGGCGACCGAGTTGCACGTGTAGTTCGTGTTGCTGCCGTACTCGCACTCGAGGCCGTTGCGCGAGCAGCTCGTGCCCTCGGCGGGGAGGCTCCCCGGGCAGACCCCGCCGCCGCCCCCGCCGCCGTCGCCTCCCCCGCCGCCGTCCGTGTTGCCGCTGACGATCCCGCCACACGCCGCGGCGGCCCACGCGAGCAGACCAATGTAGATTACACGCATTGGAATCGCCTCCTATAGCGCGCACCCGAAGGGCGCGTTCTGCCACGCGCCGTCCTGGCACTGCACGCTCGTGCCCGTGGGCAGGCTGCACGCGCCGTAGTCGCACATCTGGCCCGGCTGCGTGCACACGCTGCCGAGCTTCGGCCTCGGCTGCGGGCAACCCTGCTCGGGTTGGTCGCACACCCACTGGGCGACCGCGGCGCCGTCGGCCGGGTACGGACCGAACTGCGGCACCTCGCACCCGCAGAAGCCCAGCGGGTACGAGCACAGAAGGCCGACGAGGTTGCCGCAAAGCTGTCCAACGGGCACGCTCGCGTAGGTCGACGGGCACGAGCTCGGGTTCGGCGGCGTGGGGCAGCCGGATGGCGGCGGCGTCATCACCTGCCACCGCCCGAGGCTGCACTGCGCATAGGTGTTGCACGAGAGATTGGGGTCGCTGCCGTACTCGCAGGACAGGCCCTCCTTGCTGCAGGGCGAGTCCGCGTTCGGCACCGTCGCCGGGCACGACGGACCGAGGCCGCCGTCGGAGGGCGGGCTCGAGTCCGCGCCGCCGTCGCTCCCTGGATCGAGCGTGGCCCCACCGCAGCCGACGACCAGAGCCAGCGGTGCGACGAGGCACGCCAGCCGACCGATGAGAGAAAAGAAGCTCATGATGAGGTGCCTCAGTGCAAGGCCCGGACCGTCAACGAGGCGGCTGCCATGGCGGGGGAACGAGGCTGCTCGGGACCGCGGAGAGGCCGGGGAGCGAGGTCGGCAGGGTGAAGCCGCTCGGGACGGGCGGAAGCGCCGGTGGGTTGCTGGGCATCGCCGTCGGCGGAAGGGCGACCGCGCCACCGTCCCCGACCACCGTGGGTCGAATCGGTTGCGTCACCGGTCCGGAGCCAGCGCTCGCCCCGCCGCCACCGCCCAAATTCAAGGGCGAGAGCGTCCCCTCGGCGGGCGAAGCGGAGGGAGAGGAGGCCACCGGCGCCGCCAAGCTCGCGGCGGCGGTGGCGGCAGCCGTGCTGGAGCTGCTCGGGACGGGACCATCCTCCAGCTCGCGTTTGCAGCCCAGGAGCACCAACAGGACCAGCCAGCTCTTCCTCATGACGTCGCAAATCGTAGTCCAACAAGGACGCGCGCCAAAGTGTGCCGCACCCGGATATCCATGGCGTTGTCGTGGCTCGAGCGAAGCGAAAGCTCGGACCGTGTTCGACCGGAAGGACCGGGTCGGCTAATAATGGTCGCATGTCCCCTTCGCGCGACGATGACGCCGAGGAGGGGGTCGCACCGCAGCGGCCGCAGAAGCCGCCGACCTCGCGGCTCGGGCGCCTCGCCCGGTTGACTGCCCTCGCGCCCCGCGCGCTGCCGCTCGCGTCGGCGGCGGTGAAGCGCGCGATCAGCGGCAAGCCCGAGCGCGCTCCCACCGAGGACGAGCGCCGCAAGGTGCTCGAGAGCGCGAAGAAGACCGCCGAGGCGATGCTCAAGACGCTCGGCGAGATGAAGGGCCTGCCGCTCAAGCTCGGGCAGATGGCCTCGTACATCGACGGGCTCGCGCCGCCCGGTTACGAGGAGCGCTTCAAGGAGACGCTGAAGAAGCTGCAGGCGAAGGCGCCACCGCTCTCGCCGGAGGCCGCGGTGAAGGTCGTCACCGAGGACCTCGGGGCCGACCCCGAGGAGGTCTTCGCCGAGTGGGAGAGCGAGCCGTTCGCGGCGGCGAGCATCGGCCAGGTGCACCGGGCGACGACACGGGGCGACGAGCGCGTCGCGGTGAAGGTGCAGTACCCGGGCATCGACAAGGCGATCGAGAACGATCTGAAGAGCATCTCGATGCTCGAGGCGATGATCGCGCCCATCGGCCGCCGCTATCACACCAAGGAGAACCTCGACGAGATCAAGACCGTGTTCTTGCGCGAGCTCGACTACACGAAGGAGGCCGAGGTCGCGGACATGTTCCGCCGCATCCACAAGGACGACGAAGACATCGTCATCCCCCGCATCCACCACTCCCTTACGACCAAGCGCGTGCTGACGGCGGACTACATCGGCGGCCAGGACTACGCGACGTTCTGCGAGACGGCGTCGCAGGCGGACAAGGACGCGGCGGGGCAGACGATCTGGCGCTTCATGATGCGCGCGCTCTTCAAGCACGCCGTGCTCTACGCCGACCCTCACCCCGGCAACTACCGGTTCCTCGGCGGCGGAAAGGTCGCCTTCCTGGATTTTGGCTGCCACAAGGAGATGCCGCACGAGCTCGTGGAGGGCGAGAAGCGCTACCTGCTCACGCAGATCGCGGGCGACGACGACGCCTTCTACCGCGCGTGCATCGACGTGCTCGGCTACGACCCCACGGACGAAGACGGCTTCCCCATCTACATCGAGTACACGCGCCTCGCGACCAAGCCCGTGGTCGTCGACGAGCCGTTCACGTACACGCCCGAGTACGCGCGCGAGATGGTCGCCTTCCTGGTGCGCAACACGAAGAAGATCATCTTCAAGGACCAGAGCAAGCTGCCGACGCTGCCCAAGCCGATCAACATGCCGAAGGACCACACCTTCGTGAACCGGCTGCAGTGGGGCCTCGCGAGCGTGCTCGCGGGCCTGAACGCGACGGCGAACTGGCACCGCCTCGCGCTGCCGTGGGTCAGCGGCCCGATCGAGCCTATCCCCGAGTAGCCGTCTCCGTCTCCGTCTCCGCCTCCGCTTCCGTCTCCGCCATCCTCACACCGCCGGCCGCGATCAGTACCTGCCCGAGCCAGTAGGTCGTCATGATGAGCACGGACGCGTTCGAGAACGGCGCGCTGAACCTGCTCACGGCGATCATCGTGTCGCTCGCCGCGAAGACGACGGCGCCCACCGCGATCGGCGTCGCCCAGGGGCGATCGCGCGACACCGCGGCGGCCGCGCGCCACATCATCAGGCAGATGGCCGTCGTGTAGAGCGCCACGGGGAGCGCCATCGGGCCCAGCCCGTGCCGGAGGAGAGCCAGCACCGACACGCCGAACAGGGCGAACGGCAGCGCCCGCAGCGGGCGCGGCGCCCGGGTGACGACGAGAAAGGCGGCCGCGTAGCCGAGGTGTCCGACCAGGAAAGCGACGAGCCCGGGGACGAAGTAGCCGAGCTCGAGGACGAGATCGCCGACCGCGCAGAGCGCGAGGCCGAAGACGAGGCGCGACCGGAATGGCCCGGGGAGCGCGGCGCGCGCCACCCAGACCGCGAGGATGGCCACGGGCAAGGCCTTCGTCGCCAGCCGCAGAGCGTCGACGTGGAGCTGGGCTCCGAGCGCAAAGAGAGCGATCGAGAGCGCGAAGGCGCCGAGGAACGGGATCGAACGGCTCACGGGCGCGCTATCGTACAGCTCCGCCCATGCCCGACAACCTCCTCGTCCTCGGCGACAACGCGCGCGTGCTGCGCGCGAATGGGGCAGCGTGGGCGGAGCGTTTCCGCTGCGTGTACCTCGATCCGCCGTTCAACACGGGCCGGCGCTTCGCCGAGTACCACGACGCGAAGGCGCCGGCGGAGTGGGCAGAGGCCATGAAGAAGACGGCGGAGCTCGTCCTGCCCCTGGTCGCGCGCGACGGTGCCATCGTCGCCGAGATCGACGACACCGAGCTCGGCTCGCTCCTCACGGTGCTCGACGGCGTGATCGGCCGCGAGAACCGCGTCGCGATCGTGACCGTCGTGCGCAGCGCGGCGACGGGGCACAAGGCGATCAACCGCGGGCCGGTGAACGTGACGGACTATCTCTTGCTCTACGCGAAGCAAAAATCCACGGTGCGACTTCGACCGATGTCGCGGGTGCGCACGAGCTACGACGCGGCGTATCGGACCTACCTCGACAACCCGGACGATGACCCGTCTCGCTGGACCTTCAGGCCGCTCGCGCGCGTGGTCGCCGAACGGCTCGGCCACCCGGGGATGCCCGCCGCCAAGCGAGCGATCGGCGCCGAGGCGTTCGAGCGCGAGGTCGAGCGCTTCGCGCTGGCACACGCGAGGCACGTGGTGCGCTTCGCCCAGCCGCGCTACGAGGCCATCGGGAAGGCGGCGCGCGAGCTCGTCGACGCGTCACGGGCGGACCCGGGCCGCGTCTTTCGGCTCGAGCGCGGCGCACACAAAGACTTCCTCGTTCGCGGCGGAAATCGCATCCTGTGGCTCGCCGACAAGGCCAGAGAGGTCGACGGCCAGGTGCGCTTGATGGAACCGCTGACCAACGTGTGGGACGACATCGGCTTTCAGGGCATCGCCCGCGAGGGCGGTGTGCTCTTCTCGCGCAACAAGAAGCCCGAGCGCCTCATGCACCGCATCCTCTCGATGACCACCGACCCGGGCGACTGGGTGCTCGATCCCTTCGCGGGCACGGGCACGACCGCCGCCACGGCGCACAAGATGGGTCGGCGCTGGATCGCGATCGAGCGCGAGCGCGAGCTGTTCGCGCGCGCGCGGGCGCGGCTCGGGCGCGTCGTGGCGGGCGAGGACGCGACGGGCGTCACGCGCGCGTGCGGCTGGACCGGCGGCGGCGCCTTCGACGTGGTGCGGCCGTCGTGAGAAGCGCCCGGCACCGGACGGTCGTCCTGATGCTCCTGGCCGCGCTCGCGCCGGCGTGTGGGCACGGCAAGGGGGCGACCACCGACGCCGCTCCGGCGGGCGAGGATGCCGAGCCGGCCGACGCGAGCAGCGACGCCGACGACGAAGGCGAGGCGGCACCCTCGCGGAGCTCGAGCTGGGCGGAGCTCCTGCGAGGTGAGAAGTGGGCCGACGGCGCGCGCGCCATCGACGCGCTCCCGGCCGATCAGAAGCAGAAGCCCGAGGTCCGCTTCGCGCGCGCGGCGGCCGCGATCGCGGTCGGTGACGGCAAGACGGCCGTCGCGCAGCTCGCCGATCTCGAGGCCGCGCTCCCCGCGCTGGCGGGCGAGGTGTCACGGGCGCGCGCGAACGCCCAGTCGATCGCGGGACCGTTCCTCGACGCGGGCGAGTGGTTCGAGAAGCACGCGGTCGGGAGCGAGGACGAGCTCGCGGCCGCGCGCGCCTTCGAGAAGGCCGGCCAGCGCGCGCGGGCTCGCGCGGCATGCGGGCGCGTCCTCGGCGCCGAGCACCACTCGCGCGCGCAGGAGGCCGAGGCCCGCGCGATCCGCATGCGCGCCGACATGGCGCCGCGCGGCGACGGCCCCGTCGTCGGCGGGGCGGACGAGGCCGCGGGCGACGCGCGATGGCTCCTCGTGCACGCCGCGGACGCGTTCGCGAAGGACGCCGAATCGATGCTCTCGCGCGCCGATCCCAAGCACCCGCTCAGGGCTCGCGAATGGCTCGCGCGCGGGGAGGCGTTCGCCGACGCGGGCGAGCTCGACGAGGCGCTCCGGGCGTTCGACCGTGTCCTCGCCGCGCCGAGCCCGGGCCTGGGTCCGTGCGACGTGAAGCGCGCCAAGGCCGAGGCGATGATGCGCACGCGGCAGCGCTACCTCGACGCCTCGGCGCTGTTCCGGCAGTGCGCGAGCACCTCGCCCAACCCCCACGCCGCTTCGGATCTGCTCGGATCGGCACGCGCCCTCTCGCGCGCGGACCAGGACGACGAGGCCATCACCCGGTACGGCGAGGTGGAGAAGCGCTTCCCGAAGGCGGCCGAGGCCGCATCGGCGGCGTTCTACGCGGCGCGGCTCGAGGTCTTGCACGGGCGGTGGGAGAAGGCCGCGAGCGCGTTCGACGACTACGCCAAGCGCTACCCGTCCGGCGCGGATCGCGAGGAGGCGGCGCGCCTGCGCGCGATCTCCCACCTCGAGGCGGGGGACACGAAGCTCGCGCGCACGCTGCTCGAGCAGCGCGCGGGCTCGGAGCGCGACGACGACGCGCGCGCGCGAATGACCAACCTGGCCGCGCTCGCGGCCCTGCGCGACGGAGACCGCACGCACGCGATCGCGCGCTTCACCGCCGTCGCGAGCACCGAGCCGCTCTCGTGGGCGGCCCTCGTCGCACGCGCCCGGCTCGCCCAGCTCGCCGCACCGCTCCCGCCGACCATCCCGCCCCAGGCCGGCGCGTCGAGCGAGCCCCTCGCGGTCGCGTTGCCCGAGGCCGTCGAGACACTCCACCGCATCGGCCTCGACGACGCCGCCGAGGCCGCGCTCCGCGCGAGGGAGAGCGCGGTCACCGCCCAAAGCCCGTCGCGCAACGTCGAGGCGCTCTGCACGGCCTACGGCAAGATCGGGCGCGCCAAGCGTCGCGTGCAGATCTCGACGCAGGTCAGCCGCTCCGAGCTCGCGAACGCGCCGGGCGCGTCGACGCGGTGGGCGTGGCAGTGCGCGTACCCGGAGCCGTTCGGCGCCACGGTCCGCGACGTCGAGGCCCGCGAGACGCTCCCGGAGGACCTGCTCTACGCGGTCATGCACCAGGAGAGCTCGTTCGACGCGGACGTCGTCTCGCCCGCGCGCGCCGTCGGCCTGATGCAGCTCATGCCGCAGACGGCCTCGTCCGTCGCGAAGGAGATGGGCCTGCGCTTCGAGGAGGCCGACCTCCACAGCGCGGGCCGCAGCCTCGTGCTCGGAGGGCGCCACGTGCACGATCTGCTGGTCGCCTCGCGCGGTTCGCTCCCGATCGCCGTGGCGTCGTACAACGCGGGCGCCGAGTCGGTGCTACGTTGGGTGCAGCGCATGAAGGGCATGGAGATCGACGCGTTCGTGGAGGCGATTCCGTTCGCCGAGACCCGCGCCTACGTGGTGCGCGTGATGGGCAACTACGCCCGTTACGGCTTCCTCGACCGCGGCGAGGCGGG